>CALCSA010000445.1 GCA_937894185.1 uncultured Clostridia bacterium
GGCCTGAAACAGTCCGACGGGATGGATTTGACCGCCCGCCGGGAGGAGCTGGAACAGGAGGAAGCCCAGCTGCGGGAACAGGTGACCGCTCATCAGGCGGTTCTGGACGCAGAGGGAGGGGAGGACCCCGCCGCCTTGGCGGAAGAAAAGGCGGTTCAAAAAATTATCGCTCAAGAAAAGCAGGCGCTGCACGATAATCTTATGGAGGGTTTGAGCCGGGCCCAAGGGGAGCGAGAGCGTCTGCTGGCGGGGGAAAAGGCCGCCCGGGAAGGGTGGTCTGCCGCGGCAAAGCGGCTGGAGGAGCTGGAATCGGCCTTCCGGCAGGAGCTGCGGGAAGGCAGCTTTGCCTCTTACCCGGAGTACGCCGCCCTGCTTCCCCAGATTGGCCGGATTCCGGCTTTGGAGGAAGAGAGGCAAAAATACGCCGCCGGACTCACCGCCACCCGGGCTCAGGTAGAGCAGCTGCGGGAGGAAACGGCAGGGGGACGGCGCTGGGATATTGCCGCGCTGGAGGAACGCTGGAACCGTTTGGGGGAGGAAATCACCCAAAAACGGGAGGAATACGCCGGGCTTACCATGACCATCAGCGGCTCTTTGAGCCGCTTGGAGGAGCTGGTGGAGCTGCAGGGGCGGACCCACTCCCTATCCCGGCGCTATGGGATTCTGCGGGAGCTTTCCGGGCTGGCCCGGGGCAACCGCGCACCCTATATTTCCTTTGAGCGGTATCTGCTGGTCTCCTATTTTGAAGAAATTATCCAGCTGGCCAACGTCTACCTGTCCCGGATGACGGATTCCCGCTTCCGGCTGCGGCGCAAGACGGCAAGGGCCCGCACCGCCGGGCTGGATTTGGATGTGCTGGATCACCGCACCGGCACCACCCGGGATGTTTCCACCCTTTCGGGGGGGGAGAGCTTTAAGGCCTCGCTGGCGCTGGCGCTGGGCCTTTCCGATGTGGTGCAGATTCACGCGGGAGGGGTTAACTTAGGGGCCATCTTCATTGACGAAGGCTTCGGCTCTCTGGACGACCGCTCCCGGGAAAGTGCCGTTGCCACCCTGCTCTCCCTGCGGCAGCAGGGCAGAATGGTGGGAATTATCTCTCACGTCAAAGAGCTGCGCAGCTACATCCCCGCCCGGCTGGAAGTATCCGCTTCTCCCCGGGGCAGCCGCCTGCAGTGGCTGTAACCCTTCCCTTTGCAGAGGCAGGACTCTTGATCTTTGCCTTGGATGGATCGCACACTTAAAATACCGCACGCTCCTTTTTTGTCAGTTAAATCAGGTTATTTGCGTCAAACGGGGGAGTAATCTTCCCTTTTAAATAGATTTTAATGAAAAGTTTACACGAAAAGGCAAAATGTGGGGGTTATATCATGGGATTATTGATCGAATCATGCTATAATACTGTCAGGATCATTAGCGTGTAATAAGGAGGCCGGAAAGGCTTGCTGAATGTAAATAAAGAAGCCGATACCACCCGGAACGGGCCGGCGCAAACTATGGAACCGGGCGATACTCCTGCCGGTGCCGATGAAGCACCGATGTTAGAGCTGCTGGCGGAGGGGGCAACCTCCATTCGCCAAGTGGAAGCCGACGATTCCTTCCCGGTGGGTGCGCTGTCTTTGGGAGAGAGCGGACCCCTGGATGATCTGGCAGATCATCTGAATTTTTCACTGGATGATTTCCCCTTGCCTCCCATTGGCGGGGCGGACTTCCCCCCGCCGCTGCCCTATGGAGCCATGGAGGCCGAGGATGCGGCGGAGGGTCAAAACACCGATGCCGCCCCCCAGCCCAAGACAAGGGGAGGGCTATTGGCCAAACTGAAGGGAATGCTGGGCTACCGGCTCACTATCACTCGGATGGGGGGCTTTTCTTCGGGCAAACGGGTGGCCACCTCCGAACCGGATGAGAAGTCGATTCCCAAGGTTAAAAAGCCAAAGCCGGCCAAACAAAAGGGTCCCAAAACGCCCAAGGTCAAAAAGCCCAAACCGGCCCGGGTGGCAAAAGTAAAAGCTCCCAAGAGCAAACAAGAGCCCAGGAACAACCGCAAGCTGATAATTGGGGGAGTTGCAGCCGCTGTGGTTCT
>CALCSA010000446.1 GCA_937894185.1 uncultured Clostridia bacterium
GTCGGGGTGAGCTGGGGCATCGACCAGCGCCTCATCGACGAAATTGTGGATGAGGAGCTTTCCATCGGGGATTATGTCCTCACCGGGGGGGAACTGCCCGCTCTGGTGCTGGCCGACTGTGTGGCGCGGCTTTGTCCCGGGGTGCTGGCCGACGAAAGCTGCTGGCAGGAGGAAAGCCACGGCGAGGACGGCCTGCTGGAGGCTCCCCACTACACCAAGCCCACCCAGGCGCACCGTTCCCGAGGTGCTGCTTTCGGGGCACCACGCCAACATTCAGCAGTGGCGCCGGGAGCAGGGGCTTCTCTACACCGCCAAAAACCGCCCCGACCTGTTGGAACAGGCGGCTCTGACCCCTGCCGACCGGCTTTTTCTGGCTCAATCTCAGGGCAGCGGGGAGGATGGACCATGACAGGGACTTTGGTGAATGTGGCAGGCATTGTGCTGGGTTCTCTGCTGGGACTGGCGGTAAAGCGGGGCATTCCTCCCCACATCAACAGCGCCATCATCCGGGTGCTGGGAATGGGAACCCTCATTATCGGTCTCAACGGAATTCTAAAATCCATGCTGACGGCAGACCCTCAAACCGGCGTCATCTCCGATTCCGGCAGCCTGCTGCTGGTTATCAGCCTAGCTTTGGGCTGCCTGGCGGGGGAACTGCTGCGGATTGAGGATCATCTCAACAACTTTGGCAAGGCGGTGGAAAACCGCTTGGGAGCCGCCGGATTTGCCAAGGGCTTTGTCACCGCTTCCCTGCTTTTTCCCATTGGGGCTATGACGGTGATCGGGGCCCTGAACGATGGCTTGTTTGGGGACAGTCAGGTGCTGTATGTCAAAAGCCTGCTGGACTCGGTGATGTCCATCGTTTTGTCCTCGGCGCTGGGAATCGGCGTTCTTTTTTCCGCCGTTCCGGTGCTGGTGATTCAGGGCTCCATCTCTTTGTTGGCGGGGGTGCTGGCTCCCCACATCACCCAGCAGCTGTTAGACGTGTTCTGCATGGTGGGATACACTCTGGTGGCCGCCATCGGGCTCAACCTCACACTGGATGCCAAAATCAAGGTGGCAAACCTGTTGCCCGCTTTGGCCGTGCCCATTCTGTATCATTTTCTGTTCGCCGCATCTTTTTAGACGAAAATTCTGGCGGTGGAATTTGTAAAAAGGCATAAATTGTTTGAACATTTATAGTAATGTTATACAATGAATCCTCTACAATCTTCGTGTTTGTTGGATGCCCATGAAAAAATTGTAAGAGACCGTGTTCTTCTTACAGAAGCGTGTTGACGGAGCGGCCATTTATGTTATAATTATAAGCAGGTAACACCGTCGATTTTTGAGTGATGCTGTGAGCCTATCTCTTCACACAGACATGCTCCGCCAACCAGTGCAGAGCCGAATCGGGGAGAAATAACACCTATTTTAAATTTAGGGGAGTAATACCATGTTTGTAAAAGAAGTTTCTGTTCAAAATCAGGTTGGCCTCCATGCCCGGCCCGCCACTTTCTTTATTCAGAAAGCCAACGAATACCGTTCCTCCATCTGGGTGGAAAAAGAAGAGCGCCGTGTCAACGCCAAATCTCTGCTGGGAGTTCTCTCTCTGGGTATTGTAGGCGGAACCACCATTAAAATTATTGCCGACGGTCCCGACGAGCAACAGGCCGTGGAAGGCCTTATCAAACTGGTGGAGTCCGGCTTTGCCGACTAGGCTCCCCTTTGGAGCAGCGAATCAGACGTCACCGTCCTGCGGTGGCGTTTTTCGTATGCCTTCATTCAAAAGCAGCTTTTTCCTCCGCGGGCCGCAAACCCGTGGGATTTGAGGATTCACGCAAGGAGGTGAGAGGATGGAGCATCTGGAGGCCCTGCGGGAAACCGCCCGGCGGCTGCCCATGGACCCGGGAGTTTACCTGATGCGGGACAGCACCGGGGAGATTATTTACGTGGGCAAGGCAAAGCATCTGCGCTCCCGGGTGAGCAGCTACTTCCGCAGCATCGAAAAACATACGGAAAAAACCCGCCGTCTGGTGTGGGCCGCCCGGGAGCTGGAAACCATCGTCACCGCCAGCGAGTTCGAGGCGTTGGTGCTGGAATGCAGCATGATCAAGCAATACCGGCCCAAGTACAACATCCTCCTCAAGGATGACAAGGGCTACCATTATCTAAAGGTTTCTGCCGGCGACTATCCCCGCATCACCGCCGAAAAGGCGATGAACCCCTCTGCCGGCGGCCGGTGGCTGGGGCCCTATACCTCCTCCTTTGTGGTGAACCA
>CALCSA010000447.1 GCA_937894185.1 uncultured Clostridia bacterium
CCCACATGAACACAGGCCGCCAGCCATTCTTTATCCTTTACCACGGAGCCTAAGATCAGCAGCAGTGCGGCAAACATGACGAGAATGCCCAGAAAAGCGCAGGTGATCAACCGGGACGAAAAATCGGACCGAAAATCGATGGCCCGGATATTGTTGAAGGTGAGCACCGGAAGAAACAGCTTGAAGCACAGGGCCGAAAGCCTCTTGCTGGTCTCCGCGTCCACCGTCTTTCTCCACCGGACAAAGATTCCCACAGCCATACACAGCACCACCGGGAGGGTGGCGTTGATGCTGAATAAAAAAATATCCAAGAATCCCATCGCCTTTCTCATCAATCAGTCCAACAGCCCACCGCTATGGTACCCAAAACAAAAGGTCTTGTCAATTCCATCATCAACAAGACCTCAAAAGCAACAAGGCAAACACTATTTAATCCGGGGATTTTTGGAAGAAGCGTAGTCCCATGTGTTGGAGGATTCCCCCTTGCGCTCCAGCAAAAAGGCGATGAACCGCCGGGATAAAGAGTAGATAATAGCAAAGAGAGGCACACCAATGAACATTCCCACCATGCCCAGCAGGCCGCTGAACAGCATGATGGAGAAGATAACCCAAAAGGCGGAAAGGCCAATGCTGTCCCCGAGAATTTTTGGTCCCAGAATATTGCCGTCAAACTGCTGGAGCACCAAAATAAAGATCAGGAACCACAGCGCCTGTATGGGGTTGGTGATGGCGATAATAATGGCGCCGGGAATGGCTCCCAGAAAGGGTCCAAAATAAGGGATCACATTGGTGACTCCCACAATAAAGCTAATGAGCACCGCAAAGGGCAGCCGCAGGATGCTCATGCCAATAAAACAGAGCACGCCGATGATCAAAGAATCGATCACCTTGCCCAGCACAAAGCCGTTGAGGATGCGGTTGGCGTCCAAAGCAATATCGGCAATGAGGCGGTAGGCTCGGTCGGAGGTGAAGGCCCGCAGGGTCTTGTTCAGTTGGGCAAAGAGCTTTTCCCGGTCCATCAGCAGGTAGATGGAGACGATAATGCCCAAAAATAGGTTGGCGATGGAAGCGGTCACTCGTTGGGTGGCGCTGAGCACTCCCGGCAGCAGGGTATAAAAGTATTCGCTGGCGCCGGCGGCCAGGTTCCGCAGGGAATCCAGCATCCGGGAAAGAATGTCGATCAGCATAATCTCCAGCTCAGAGCCCTCGCCAAAGCTTGCAATAAAGCTGGTGATGTTGCTGTACAGCTTTTCCAGCGCCTTAAAGTAAACCTGCAGGTTGTTGTGGATGCTCTGGATGCTGGCGAAAATCTGAGGCACCACCAAAGCGGAAAAAAGCCCCACAAAGGTGAAGGCCAGCAGGTAGGTGAACACAAGTCCTACCATGCGCCGGGTGACAGGCTTCATTTTAAAGCGGGACAGCAAACGCTCTTCCAGAAAGCGGAGCAGAGGGTTGAGGAGAAAGGCAAAGACGATGCCGTTGATGATGGGCTGCAAATATCCTGCCACCCTGCGCAGAAAGCCCCCCACTATCTCAAGGTTTTTAAATCCCTCGTTGAAGATGATGCCGCAGATAATGACCAGCAGGGCATAGATGGCGATGGTGGTATATTTGTCGTTGCGTTGGAATTTCATGGGTTCTCCTCATCTCCGCCCCATGGCTCGGCCCCTTAAAGAGGCTTGTTCGGCTCGCAGGCGTATTTTTTAGCTTTCCTCAAGAAGGTGGGACCAGCGGGACAGCGCATCGTCGTGGGCGGTTCGGCTTTCCTCCAAGGCGTCGCAGGTCTGCTGCAGCAGCAGATAGTCGGCGGTGACCTCGGGGTTTGAGATTTCCCCCTCCAGCCGGGTGATCTCCGCCTCCAAAGCCTCGATCTCCTGCTCCAGAAGGGAAATCTCAAGGCGGCGGGCCGCATCCTGACTGCGCTGCTTTTTGCCCCGGTAAGAGGAGGATTCTTTGGCAGGCTGTTCGGGCTGTTGCCCCCGGTCGTGGGAGGGTTGAGCGCTTTTCCCAGCCAGATAACTGTCGTAGTTGCCTTTGTAAATCTGTATCCCATCGGCGTGCATCTCGGCAATTTTATCGGGGAATTTGTTGAGAAGATACCGGTCGTGAGAGACTACCAGCAAGGTTCCGGTATAGTCCTGCAGGGCCTTGTCCAGCGCCTCCTTGGAGGCAAGGTCCAGATGATTGGTGGGCTCGTCCATCACCAGCACGTTGCCGCAGCGCAGGGTGAGGATGGCAAACTTCAGCTTGGCACGCTCCCCGCCGGAAAGCTCCCCCACTTTTTTGTAAACAGCTTCTCCCGTCAGGCCCATGCTTCCCAGAACGGAGCGCAGTTCCAGCTCGGTTTTTTGGGGGAATCGGTCCCACAACTCGTCCAGAGCGCTTTTGGAGGAATGAAGCCCAAACTCCTCCTGCTCGAAGTAGCTTACCTCGGTGTTGACTCCCCACTCAATGGTTCCCGATTGAGGAATCGTCTGCCCCACCAGCGCCGTGAGGAAGGTGGTCTTTCCGATGCCGTTGGCCCCCACCAAGGCGATTTTTTCTCCCCGGGTGACTTCTAAATCCACACCGGAGCAGAGGGTGCGCCGCTCCATCCCCCCGCCGACGCAAAGGCTTAGGTTTTCCACCTGCAGCACATCCTTGACAGGCTCTCTGCGGTAGGTGAACCGCAGCTTGGGTGGCCGGGCCGGGGGACGGGGCCGCTCCACCCGATCTATTTTTTCCAAAGTCTTGCGGCGGGATTGTGCCCGGGCGGTGGTGGAGGCCCGCACAATGTTCCGGGCGATGAACTCCTCCATCTCCTCAATCTGCCGCTGCTGAATCTCCCACTCCTTTTGCCGCCGCTCTACCCGTTCTTCCTTGAGGAGGACGTACCGGCTGTAGTTGCCGGGATAAACCGACAGCTCGTGGCATTCCACCTCCCAGATGCAGCTGCAGATTTTATCCAGAAAGTAGCGGTCGTGGGAGACCACCAGCAATGCCCCCTTGTAGCTGAGGAGATAATCTTCCAGCCAGTTTAGGGTGCGGAAATCCAGATGGTTGGTGGGTTCGTCCAAAATGAGAAGCTCCGGCTGTTCCAACAGCAGCTTGCAAATGGCCAGCCGGGTTTTTTCCCCGCCGGAAAGCACCTCCACCGGGGTCTGGGGGTCGGTGTCGGCAAAGCCCATTCCCGAAAGAATGGTGCGGATTTTGACATCAATGAGGTAGCCGTCCCGCTGCTCGAACAGCCCCTGCAGATGGGCGTACCGGGCAGTCAGCTCTGGGTAGGAGGCATCCTGCACCGGGGTTTTGGCAATGCGCTGTTCCAGCAAGCGCAGCTCTTGCTCTGCTTCCAGCAAGGGGGCAAAGACCGAGCGCATCTCCTCCAGAATCGTGTTGCCGGAAAAAAGGCCGCTGTTTTGCCGCAAAAAGCCAAAGGTTTTATCGGCCCGGGAAATGGTGCCGCCATCGGGCTCCAAATCCCCGTACAGAATGTTGAGTAAGGTAGTTTTTCCCGCTCCGTTGCGGCCGATCAGGCCGATGCGGTCGGTGTCTTCGATGCGGGTGCTCACCCCCTGCAGAACGGGGGAGGCTCCATAGCTTTTTTCAATATTTTCCAGAGAGATGATCATAAAGGCTCCGTTCGATGTCTTGAGATATTACTGTGATACTCGCCGTGCTTCCGATATAAGTCATTCGCTGCCGGATAGGCCGTCATAGGTTGACCTGCAATGGGGCAAATGGTCAACCCACCAAAGGCGCAGGCGAATACCCGCCCCTCGAAACTCCTGATGTGTTCTGGTTCTGTGTCTATATAGTGGGGAATAGGCGGTGTTTTGCTGCGTACTTCCCCTGCAGGCAGATGAAAACGAGGGAGGGGACTGCCGCCCACTCCCTCGTTTTGCTGCGTCGCTGTTTGTTTGGTGGCTAGATATGGGCCTTGATGGTGCCCAACACCTTGTCCTTGGGCTGCACCCCAACCATCTGGGTGACAGGCTTCCCCTTTTGAAAGAGAATGATGGTGGGGATGCTGGCAATGCCGTACTTGGTGGCCAGATCGGGATGATCGTCAATGTTGAGCTTGGCAAACTCCACCTGACCGTCCAGCTCGTCGGAAAGATCTTCCAGCACCGGGGCGAACACCCTGCAGGGCATGCACCAGGGGGCCCAAAAATCCACCAGAGTGGGGGTTTCTCCTTCTATTAAAGTGAGAAAAGAATCGTGACTCAGTTCCAGCATATTAATACGTCCTCCCTTAACGTTGGGGTATCGCCTTTAATGAGGAAAGGGGATGTTTTTAGTATACCCAGATTTTGTCGTTATTGCAAGAAAGGTTGCGGTTTCTTTGACTACTGCTCCGCCGCCTTGCGATCCAGATGGGTGGTGGCGGAAAGAGCCGCTGTCTGGCCCTGACCGGCCGCCCGCATCAGCTGATGGGGTTTGCCGGTGCAGTCTCCGGCGGCAAAGCAGCCGGGAAGGTTGGTCTGCATGTCGGAATCCACCACAATGAAGCCGTTTTCCACCTGAATCCCCGGAACCAGAGAGGAGGGGGCAATGCTTTCCCGCAGCAGGAACACACCATCTACAGGGATGGTTTCGGTTTTAGTCTTTAAGGCCTCCACTTTTTTGTCGCCGAGGATTTCCATTGGAGGGCCGGTGAGGAGGTGGATATCCTCCCGCAGAGTTTGGGAGGATTTGCGCACCGGCAAATAGTATACCGTTCCGGCCAGTTCAGCCACAAAGTTGGCTTCCAGAACCGCTTCGTCGCTCCAGCCCACCACCGCCACCGTCTTGCCCCGGTAAAGGGGAGCGTCACAGGTGGCACAATAGCCTACCCCACGGCCCAACAGCCGCTCTTCACCCGGCAAAAGTCTGGCGGGAGCGGTTCCTGTCGCCAGAATAATGGTGGAAGCCTCGTAAGTATGTTTGCCCGCTGCCACCGAAAAATAGTCCCCCATGGGATAAACCATGTTGACCTGATCGGTGTGCAGCTTGATGTTCATATCGTCCAGATGATCCCGGTACCGCTGCTGCAGCTCCCGGCCGGAAATGCCGGGCAGGCCCAGATAATTGTCGATGCGGGGTGCGGTTTCCAGCTTGATGCTCAGGTTTTCGTTGCCGAACAGCAGAAAGCTTTTGCCCCGGATGGACAGGTTGACCGCTGCCTCCAGACCGGCGGGGCCGCTTCCTACAATAATACAGTCATATCGGTTCATAACGGTACTCCAATTCCTTATAAGTAGTCACTTATATTTTATGTAGAAGTTGTGAACGAGGCTTTAAGTATGTCTGAACAAATATGACAGATTTCGCCAAAGGGGAAGAAAAAGGTTCTTTCCTGCCACTAAATGTTTAGAATGTATGGCATTTTATTCCTTGCGGTTGTCGTCTTGCTTCCTTGGGGGAGTTTTGCTATACTGGTGGTATAATATGGCTGTAAAAATGGTCGAGGACTGTCAATTTTTCGTTTGGGAGGCCGTACATGAATACTGGAAAGGCAATACATAAAAAAGCGCTTGCCTTTGTTTTGACAACGCTGGTGCTGCTGGGCTTTACTTTGATGACGCCCTTGCAGGCTCAGGCAGCCGTCACCATCAAGACGCTGGCTGCGGCGGATGCGGTGGGCGGCATAACGGGTATCGATGTTTCCAAGTATCAGGGAAGCATCAACTGGGCAAAGGTTGCCAAGAGCGACGTCAAGTTTGCAATGGTCAGAGCCTCCTTTGGCGGCCAGACCGACGAGACCTTTGTTCACAACGCTTTGGGAGCCTACAGCGAAGGGCTGTTGGTGGGCGCTTATCACTACGCTAAATTTACCGATTACAATTCCATGATGGCGGAAGCGGAGCTGCTTATTTCTCAGTTGCGTCAGGTTTATATTACATATCCCGTCGCGTTGGACATAGAGGCTCATCGGGGCCTTTCCCGCTCTGAGCTGACCCGCTTGAGCAAGTTGTTTATGGAAGAGGTAAGGGCAGCGGGATACGATGTCATGTTCTACAGCTACTCCAACTTTTTCAGGGAGCGGCTGGATATCACCAACCGGCTCCGCAGAGAAATGATCGAAATTTAC
>CALCSA010000448.1 GCA_937894185.1 uncultured Clostridia bacterium
CTTCCTTGCGGATGGAGAGGTCGGCGGGGTGAACGTTGATCATCAGATAACGGTCCAGCAGGGCGTCGGTGGTGGCCCACACATAACCGGCCAGCAAAATGACGTCGGCCTCGAGAGGAGCCAGCAGCCGCAAAGCCTCCTCGTCATACTCCCGGCGGACCTGACGATCCCGCAGGGGTTTTTCCCGCCGCTTATAATATTCCCGAATGTCCAGAGAAACGTGGGGAACTCCCAGCTTTTCCGCGGTGGCAACAGCCTTGGACTGAGGATGATCGGAAAAAACGCCTACAACCTCAAAGGGGCAGCCCTCCCAGGTTTGCTCCATTTCCTTTTGCAGCTCGTAGGCTTTCCACAGGGTATTGCCTGACCCAGATGCATAGCCAATCACTCGCAGCTTGCCGCTGGCAGGATTGTGAACAGGTGTCAACATAGCTACATCTCCTTATCAAGATTATTAATTATGTTTATGATGATAAGAAATTATTGAGGGAAAAATCGGGCTGCCCGAGTGTTTGGCAGCCCGAAGCAAAACAATTCGACCCCATGATCCTTCCTGCCAGCTCCCATGGAACGCAAGCCTCATGAATGCTCCTGTGCAGCCGGGGGCTGTTATAGAGTCGGGGAAAGAGCGTTAGGCAGGAACATCACTACATTGGGGAAGAGAATACACAGGCTCAGCACCGCCACGGCAATGAGCACCATGGGGATAACTGCTTTTGCTGTTTTAGCAAGGCTAACCCCACCAATTTTAGAGGCCACAAACAGACAGGTGCCCACAGGAGGCGTCAAAGCGCCGATGCAGACATTGACCACCAGCAGTACTCCAAAGAAAACCGGATCAATATTAAGCTGCTGCAATACCGTGAGCATAATGGGGCTGAGAAGCACCACAATGGCTACGGCATCCATAAAGCAGCCCAAAACCAACACAAAAGCATTGATTAGCAACAGAACAACGGTGGGGTTGGTAGAAACCGATAACAGGGTTCGGGCAATTTGTTGGGGAATCTGCTGGCTGGTCAGCACCCAAGCAAGCACCGAGCAGGAGGAGATGATAAACATAACCACTGCGGTATTCTTGGCAGCTGCCAGACAGATAGAGGGCAACTTTTTCCAGGCAATGGTGCGGTAGACAAACTTGCCGATCAAGAAGGTGTAAACCGCAGCCACGCAGGCGGCTTCGGTAGCAGTAAAGGTCCCGGAAAAGATGCCCCCCAGAATGATAACCGGCATCAGCAGAGCCAGAATACTTTTTTTGAAGGAGTTACCCAGCTCCTGAAAGCTAAATTTACCCTCTTCCCGGGGATATCTGCGCTTTTTGGCATAGAACCGTGCATATACCATCAGGCCCAGACCAAACAGGATACCGGGAATCGCACCTCCCAGAAACATCCGCTCTACCGAGCAGTTTGCAATGACCGCATAGATTACCATCGGTATACTCGGTGGGATGATGGGTCCGATTGCGCCGCCGGAAGCGATCAGAGCCGCAGAAAATCCATCATCATATCCCTTGGCGCGCATGGTGGGCAGCAGCATACCGCCTACAGCAGCGGCGGTTGCCACGGCAGAGCCGGACATGGCGGCAAAGATCATCGCCACCAAAATGGCCACATGGGCCAGTCCGCCATGAAAATATCCCACAATAGAGTAGGCAAAATCCATCAGGCGCTGGGTCAGCTTGGATTCTTCCATCAAAGCACCGGCCAGCATAAAGAACAGCACGGCGATCAGTGGAGTGGAATCGTTGCCGGCAAACATATTCTGACTGATGGTAACCGGGTTAAAGATTCCCTGCCAGACCATAATGGCGGTGCCCACACCACTTAGGGAAAAAGCAACCGGCAAACCGATGACAATACTAATCAAAAACAAACCTACAAATAAAAGAATCATTTAGGGCTCCCTCCTTCCGCAGGCTGCTGGGGTTCATCCAAATCGGGCTGGCCGGTCCAGAGCAGGAACAGCTTGGCCACAAAAAACAGAATCGAGGCCAAGGCGCAAATGGGGATGGAAAGGTAAACAATCCCCATCGGCACGTTGAGGGAGGTCATCGTCTGACGCATTTGAATTCGGATCAGTGTAAAAGAGCCCTGTGCCATAAAGAAAAGAATAACCAGCATAATAAGCAGAATCAGGGTTTCCAGAATTTTATTGGCAAGAGGAGACAGCTTGGACTGAATCAGATCAAAGCGGGTCAGGTCGTTGGAGTAAACCGCCACAGGAACACCAAGAAACACCACCCAGATGTATAGATAGCGCAACACTTCTTCCGACCATTTAAAGGATTGCATACCCATGGTGCGCATGGCAATCTGCATAAACATCACCACGGTCATGGTCGCCACCAGTAGCACCAGCAGGACGCACAGAACTTTCCAGATTGCCTTTAGGGTAACACGCAGCCTATTGGTAAAAGTCCTCATTACATTCACCTCGTTTGCGCCGCACAAGCCGGCTAAGACTTGTGCGGCGCCAATGGTTATGGTTTTCTATTAGGGCTTGGCTGCCTCGATGTGGTCAAAGTAGCCCTGTGCTTCCTCACCCAGTGTCTTTAGCATATCGTCATAAACAGGTTGCACCGCTGCACGGAAGGGAGCCATGTCGGAAATTTCGTTTACTTCCATCTTACTGCTCAGTTCTTCAATCAGATCGGCATCCATCTTTTCAGAGGCTTCCCGGCCAGAGGCAGTTGCATTGGCAACTTCCTCGTCTACGATCTGGCGCAGATCTTCCGGCAAGCTCTGGTAGAATTTGTCGGCAATCATCACAACGGTAGGGCTGTAGATGTGGCCTGTCAGGCTGAGATACTTCTGCACTTCGTAGTATTTGGAAGCGTAGATGATGGAGGTGGGGTTTTCCTGTCCGTCTACCGAGCCCTGAGAAAGGCCGGTGTACAGCTCGCCCACCGCCATGGGAACGGCGTTGGCGCCCAGATTGGAGATGGTATCCATGACCGTTTTGGTCTCGGGCACACGGATGTTAAGCCCTTTAAAATCCTCGGGTGTATGGATGGGGCGCACGTTATTGGTGGTGTGGCGGTACAGATTCATCCAGTATCCCACAATGCGGATGCCGGTAGCTTCCAGGAACTTCTGGTTCAGCTCTGCGCCGATCTCCCCGTCCACTACGCCATACACATGCTGATGGCTGGAGTACATGTAGGGCATTTCCAGCACGCCCATAATAGGAAGGAAGGAGCCCAAGCCGCCGGGGGACTGGGTGGTCATCTCCAGAGTACCGGTCTGCAGGCCCTCGGTCATGGTACGCAGGGTGCCCAGCTGGCCGCTGGGATAAACGGTAGCCTGAATGCGGCCACCCGAACGCTCGTTGATTCGCTCGGCCATGGCCTCAAAGGTCAGGTTCAGGATATGGTCGGGAGCAGTGACGTTGCCAATGCGCATCTGATAAACCTTACCGTCGGCAGCGGGGGCGGAAGAACCCTTGCTTTCCGCGGCGCTGTTGTTTCCGGTGCCTGTGGAATTACCACCGCCGCAAGCACTCAACACCAGAATCATTGCCAATAAAAGACCCGCCATTCTTACAAAATTACCTCTCATATGCGCTGTCTCCTTCTCGTAAATTTCTTCTACGACTTATATTTGGGCGATCAGTTCCTTAAATTGCTCCATGGTCAGATCGCTTTTCAACTCATAGGATTTTTTCTTGACCAGCTGCAACAGATCGTTCATTTTTTCTTCCGGCACATCCATACCGGAATCGGCAATCCAAGTTTTGAGATTATCTTTTCCGCTCTTTTTGCCCAGCAGCAGATAGGGCTCGTTTTGTCCGGTCAGATCGTACATGTAAGGAAGCATAATCAGAGGGTCCTCATCCTTGCAGTTGACCCATAGGCTGGAGGGCAGTCCGGTCTCCCACAGAAAGATTTTGTCCCCAACTACCGGCTTGGTGGGGCCGATGGGCACCCGGGTCCGCTGGAGAACAAACTGGGAAAGCTCCTTAAATTTTTGCAGATTCAAGCCGGTATTTTGTCCGTAAAGAGCTTCCAGCCCCAGAGCAACGGCTTCCAGCTGGGCACCGCCCGCCCGTTCGCCAATGCCGTTGACGGTGACATGGGCCACTTCGGCTCCCGCTGCCAGAGCGGCAATGGTGGTGGAAACGCCCATGGCGTAATCGTCGTGGAAGTGCACCTCAATGGGCAGGTTGGGGAACTGCTGTTTCAGCTTGCGCACCCGGTACGCGGCCCCCTCCGGCGAAAAAACACCCATGGTATCCACCAGCGCCAAAGAGTCCATGTGTCCCTCTTCGCAAACAGCCTGCACCAGTTCCAGCAGGTAGTCGAACTCGGCGCGGGAAGAGTCCGCCGGAAAATATGTAACGTAGAGCCCCATTTCCTTGGCGGCCAGTGTGGCCTCTACCGAGGATTTAATGGCCCGGTCGATGGTCCATTTTTTGGCGCCTTCCAGCATGTGGCGGCTGCCCACCATCTCCGCGATAACACCGTCGACACCGCACTCCTTGGCCAGCTTCATGTCGCCGGGCATGTTGCGCACAAAGGCAAAGATTTTGGAGGAAAGACCCAGACTGCTGATTTCCCGAATCGCCTCCGCATCCTCCTGCAAAACTGCGGGAGTTCCCGCCTCAATGCGCTGAATGCCTGCTTCTGAAAGTTTTTTGGCAATTTCCACTTTTTCATCCTTGGTCAGGATGATGCTGGGCTGTTGTTCGCCATCCCGCAGCGTGGTGTC
>CALCSA010000449.1 GCA_937894185.1 uncultured Clostridia bacterium
AGCCGGAGGACTTGATGATGTCGTCGGGGCGGCCCACATACCAGTAGAAGCCGTCCTCATCCTTCCAAGCGGTGTCGCCGGTGTGATAGGCGCCATCGTGCCAGACCTTTTGGGTCAGCTCGGGAGCCTTGTAGTAGCCCCGGTACAGGCCGTTCTGCTTTTGCCCCTCGGCTACCCGGATGCAGACTTCGCCCACCTCTCCGGGAGGGACCTCGCAGCCGCTTTCGTCCAGCAGAGCCACATCGTAAAGAGGGGAGGGCTTGCCCATGGAGCCCACCTTGGGGGTGGTTCCCACCAGATTGAGGGTCATGACGGTGGTTTCGGTCTGGCCAAAGGCCTCCATCAGGGAGAGCCCCGTCAGCTCCTTAAAGCGGTTGTAGACCTCGGGATTGAGGGCTTCCCCGGCCACTACGGCATGCTTGACGGTTTTAAACCCGCCTTGCTCCATCCCGCCCTTGATGAGGAAGCGGTAGATGGTGGGAGGGGCGCAGAAAGAGGTGACGCCGTATTGATCCATTCGCTCCAACAGGGCGGCGGCGTCAAAGTGGTCGAAGTCGTAGACAAAGACGGCAGCGGCACAGAGCCACTGACCGTAAAGCTTGCCCCAGACGGATTTGGCCCATCCGGTTTCGGATACGGTGAGGTGAAGCCCGTCGGCCTGCACATTCTGCCAGTGCTTGGCGGTGATGATGTGGGCGATAGGGTAGCTGTGGTCGTGATACACCATTTTGGGATAGCCGGTGGTTCCGGATGTAAAGTAGAGCAGCAGGGAATCGTCGGCACAGGTTTCCACCCGCTGGAAGGTGTCGGGCTGCTTTGCCAGTTCGACGTCAAAATCCATCCATCCATCCCGGCTGCCTTTGACCACAAAGCGGCTGCATATGCCATCGTATTCGCCCATGGCCTCCTCGACGCGGCCGCAGCAATTTCCTTCGCTGGTGACCACCACATGCTTGATTTCGGCGGCATCAAAACGGTAGACATAGTCGCTGGTGGTGAGAAGATTGGTGGCGGGTACTCCCACCGCCCCCAGTTTGTGAAGCCCCATGAGGGCATACCAGAACTGGTAGTGGCGCTTGAGCACCAGCATCACCATATCCCCCTTCTTCACCCCTTGGGAGGCAAAGAGGTTGGCCGCCTGATTGGAAAGCCGGCTCATCTCCCCATAGGAGATGATTCGCTCCTGACCGGCATCGTTGCACCACACAAGGCAGCGGCGTCCCGGTTCCAGACGGGCGATCTCGTCCAGCACATCGTAGGCAAAGTTAAAATCTTCGGGCACAACGGATTCATAAGCGGTTAAAACACCTTTGGCGTTAAATTCTTCTTTGCAAAACTGCTTGTAAAAGACAGAAAGATCCATGGAAGCTCCCCCGTTTAGCTGCGTGTTTTCAGAGTAAACCACTTGGGTTTGTAATGCTGTTTTCATTGATTAATCCTCACTGCTTTCCTGAGGTTGGGCCGGATCGGTTTCTTTGATGACCACGGCAATAAAGGTACAAGGCTGGCCGCCGACGGCAATCATACCATGGCCGAAACGGGAATCGTAGTAGATGGCGTCCCCCGGTCCCAGCTCCTCCACATGCTCCTCGATCTGAACCCGCAGCCTGCCTTCCAAAATGTAGTCAAACTCCTGCCCTGTGTGGCGGGAAAGCTGAATGGGCTTGCCTTGCGATTCTTCCTCGTAGGGGGCGGTGACCAGGAAAGGCTCCGCCAGTTTGTTTTTCATCCGAAAGGCCAGATGCTCGTAATTGAGGTTTTTACGGCGCTTGATGGGAAGCCCCTTGCCCTTGCGCACCACGGTGTAGTAGCTCAGCTTGGGGGGAGCGCCGGTAATCAGCTCCACCATATCCATCCCAAAAGCGGAGGCGCAGTGCAGCAGGAAGGTAAAGGAAAAATCCCGATCTCCTTCTTCGTGGGCGAGGTATTCTTCTACGGTGGTGCCTGTAATCTTTGCCATTTCCTCTGCCGGTATTTCCATAATCTCCCGCATGACCCGGATTCGCATTGCAATTTCTGCCAGCCTGTCGTTCAGGTTTTCCATGAATAAGTCCTCCCCGTATGGTAATAGAAGTTCAAACAAAACAAAAAGACCCGCCCCAATCATGGGACGAGTCCAATACCCGTGTTACCACCCAAATTGCCGGTGAAAAACGATACACCGACCACTCATTTACGGATTCCATCAAATCCTCGGCCT
>CALCSA010000450.1 GCA_937894185.1 uncultured Clostridia bacterium
GCACACCTTCCAGCACCCCTCCCGCCAGCAGTAAGGCACCGCCGGTCCCTGCCGAGTCCTCGCCTCCCCCTTCATCCCCCGCTTCCGAAGCCGATCGCACAGACCACACCAAAGGTGATGCGGTCACCCTCAAGCTGGGGCATATGTCTCCTCTGGAAAGCCCCTTCAACTACTACGCCGAAGCCTTCCGCGACAGGGTGCAGGAGCGAAGCGGCGGCCGGATTGTCATCGACATCTATCCTGCCAGCCAGCTGGGCAACGACCGGGAACTGATGGAAGGCATTCAGATCGGCACCATAGACATGGCGGTTAACACCTCCTCGGCTATGACCAACTTTGTCAAGGTGTATGGCGTTTTGGATTTGCCGTACATGATCAAAAGCTGGGACCACGCCCGGGCGTTTGCGGGCTCGGACGGGGCAGCCGCTCTGTTTGAAGAAAGCAAGTCCTCCGGCATCTACTCCCTTTCCATGATGCCCCGCGGCTTCCGGCACGTGTTCAATTCTGTGCGGCCCATCCATTCTCTGGATGATATGAAGGGGCTGAAGCTGCGTGTGGTGGAAAGCAGCGTGTACGTAGACACCTTCAATGCTTTTGGCGCCAACCCTCAGAGCATGGCCTGGGGTGAGGTATACACCGCTCTGCAGCAGAACACCATTGACGGCATGGAAAACTCTTACGTCACCGTGTATGACTATAAGATGCACGAGATTCAGAAGTACGGCAGCGAGACCTCCCACATGTTTGCCTTTGCGGTGCTGAACATCAACTCCGACGTGTTTGATTCCCTGAGCGAATCCGATCAGCAGTTGTTCCGGGAGTGTGCTCTGGAGGCTGGATACGAAATTGGATTGGACCAGCAGGCCGAAGAGGAGCAATTCAAGAAACTGGTTCAGGACGGTGGCGTAGAGATCAACGCACTGGATATTGAGCCCTTTGTCTCTACGGTACAGCCTGTGTACGACAAGTTTATCGGCGAGTTTGGCGATACCCACTTCAACGCCATTATAGAAAGCGGAAAATAGAGCCAGCGCTTGGGGTATGCGGGAGCCGTGTTGATGCAGCTCCCGCTCTCTATCAAAGGGGAGGGCGTTATATGAAATTATTCTGCGTCATCAGTGATGGCATTCAACGGGTGTGCAATGTACTGGCGGCGTCCATTTTGGGGCTGATCACCGTGATTTACTTCACCAACATTGTGCAGCGCTATGTGGTGGGACAGGGCTTCCACGGCAACGAGGAGCTCACCCGCTACGGCACCATCTGGATGGTATTTATCTGCGGTGTGATTCTCACCAAGCAGGACGAACACCTCAACGTGTCCATACTGGAGGGCCTGCTCAAAGGAGTTCCCCACAAAATAGTAAAACTGATTCAGCGCTTTATTATGCTGGTGTTCTATGTCATCATGGCTTACATATCCTTTGGGTTTGTTAAGGTAGGGGCCAGGCAAGTCTCCCCCAACCTCAGCGTGCCGATGAACTACGTTTACCTTATCTTTCCCATCTGCTTTATCCTCATGGCTGTTCAGGTAATATTTGTTATGCTCACCGACTTGACCGCAACGCCACAATCCCCTGATGAAGAAAGAGGTGAGGCAGAATGCTAGCATTTTTTATGATTATCACCTTTGTGTTTATTTTTATTGGGCTTCCCCTGTTTGGCTCCTTGGGATTTTCAGGACTCATTTACCTGCTGGCAGACGGTACCCCGGCAGCCATCGCCTTTCAGAAAATGTTCGCTGGAATCGATAAGGCCTCGCTGTTAGCCATCCCCTTCTTCATCCTGTCGGGTGAACTGATGAACCGCGGTGGTCTGGCCAAGCGGCTGGTGCGGCTGGCCAACTCCTTAGTGGGAAACATCAATGGCGGATTGGCCATTACATCCATCCTGTGCTGCATGTTTTTTGCGGCGGTGTCGGGCAGCGGCCCGGCCACAGCAGCCGCTATCGGTGCAATTTTGATTCCCGCCATGCTGGCCAACGGATATGACCGCCCCTTTGCTTCGGCTGTGATTGCATCGGCCAGCCCTATGGGCATCATTATCCCGCCCAGCATCGCTTTTGTGGTGTACGGAACCTTGTCCGGCGCCTCCATCGGCGACATGTACAAGGCCGGATTCCCTGCCGGAATCATCTTCGGGCTTTGCCTGATGGCGGTGGCCTACTTTTGGAGCCGCAGACGGGGCTATAAGGGAGACGCTGCTACGGCACACCTCAAGAGAATGGCTCGACTGAAGGAGATGTGGCTTGCCTTGATCGACTCCCTTTGGGCGCTGGGTATGCCGATTATTATTGTGGGCGGCGTGTTTGGGGGCTTCTTCACCCCTACCGAAAGCGCCGTGGTTGCGGTGGTCTACTCGTTGCTGGTGGGCCTGCTGGTATACCGGGAGCTAAAGGTGCGGGAACTGTATCAGGTGTTCCTGAACGCGGCCAAGACTACCACCTCCATCATGCTGATTATGGCGGCCGCGGCTATTTTCGCCTATGTGCTCACCTACGTTAAGGTACCTCAGATGGTGCTGAATACCGTCACCGGCATGGACGCTTCTAAGACAGTGCTTCTCCTCCTCATCAACCTGGTGCTGCTGATTATGGGGATGTTCCTGGAGGCCAGCGTCATTCAAAACATCACGGTTCCCATTCTGCTGCCTCTGCTTGTGGTTTTGGATGTGGATCTGGTACACTTTGGCATCATCATGTCCACCAACATGGCCATTGGAATGCTTACGCCGCCCTTTGGCATCTGCCTGTTCACCGCGGCGCGGGTGGGCAAGACAACCCTTCAGGACATCAGCAAGGTCTCTCTGCCTTTTTTGGCAGCTATGATTGTGGCGCTGATGATCATTACCTTTTTCCCGCAGCTCATTATGTTCGCCGTATAAACTTAATGATTTAATCAGAAAGGAAGATTTTGTATGAGCAACAACCCGGCTATTGCCAATACCGTAAAAACAGGGACTTATCACACCAACTACCATGATGTTGGAAGTGGCAATCCCGTTGTCATGCTCCACGGGTCCGGCCCCGGAGTATCGGCTTGGGCCAACTGGAACAAGCTGTTCCCCCTTTTGGGTGAGAAGTATCGCATTCTGGCACCGGATATGGTGGGCTTTGGCTACACCGACCGCCCCGAGGATGTCATCTGCGACATGAACGCATGGGTGGATCAGACCATCCACTTCTTTGACGCCCTGAAGATCGAACAGGCCGATTTGGTCGGCAACTCCTTTGGCGGAGCCCTTGCCATGGCCATGGCGGTGAAGTATCCCGACCGGGTACGCAAGCTGGTTCTGATGGGCAGCATGGGCGTGTCCTTCCCCATCACCTACGGGCTGGATGCCGTGTGGGGCTATACCCCCAGCTTTGAAAACATGAAGGAGCAGTTGGACCTGTTTGCCTACGACCGCACCATCGTCAACGATGATCTGGCCC
>CALCSA010000451.1 GCA_937894185.1 uncultured Clostridia bacterium
AGCCGGATACCTGCACCCGCTTGGTAAAATCCCCCTGGGAAAAGCTCTGGGTGGCAAAGAGCATCTCCTTGAGAGGTTTGACCAGGTTGGAGGTGATAAAGTAAATTAGTACAAGGGATATAAACAACACCACCGCCGCGCTGATCAGAAACATCTTAGCCATTTCGATGAGGAATTCCGTCAGGCTGCGGGCGTTGGCCGAGGCGAATAGCGCTCCCACAGGCTGCCCCCGGCCGATAACCGGAACTCCCACCACATAGTGAACCTCGGTAAAAAATCCGCCCAGGGTTCCGGTTCCCGAGTAGGTTCCGGCCAGAGCCCGGTTGACAATCTCCAGATTGACTGCGGTCCCCTCCGCCTTTTCGCTCTGAATGCCGGCAGAGTATAAAAGTACTCCCTCCGTGTTGCAGAGGAAAATCTCCGCATCTACCGAAAAGGCCAGAACCGAATAGGCCGTATCAATGACCGGAATATCGATCAGGCCAAGATCGTTTGTCTCATAATTGCGTGCGGTGGTGGCGGCGGCAAAATTGGCGCTGCGCTCCAGCATGGCATACCGCTCACTTTGAAAATACTGGGAGGCAAACACCAAAAGCACCGCCCCCAGCACGGTAATGCTCAGAACGATGCAAAGGGCGAAGATGGAAAAATATTTGCGAAATAAGCTGCTTCGTTTCAATGTCGTCTACTCTTTTACTTCAAATTTGTAGCCCACACCCCAGACGGTCTTGAGGGTCCACTTGTCGGAAACGCCTTCCAGCTTTTCCCGCAGGCGCTTGATGTGGACGTCTACGGTGCGGCTGTCTCCGTAGTACTCAAAGCCCCAGACCTCATCCAGCAGCTGGTCCCGGGTGTAGACCCGGTTGGGGTTGCCGGCCAGATGGAACAAAAGCTCCAGCTCCTTGGGTGGGGTGTCCACCACTTTGCCGTCCACCTTCAGCTCGTACTTGGTCATGTTGACCACCAGCTTGTCGTAGCTTACCTCTTTGGAGTCGACCAGATCGCCGGCCTTTCCGGTGCGGCGCAGCACCGCCTTGATGCGGGCCACAATCTCCTTGGAATCAAAGGGCTTGACCACATAGTCGTCAGCCCCCAGCTCCAGACCCAGCACCTTGTCGAAGGTCTCGCCTTTTGCCGTGAGCATGATGATGGGGCAGTTGGACTTTTTGCGAATCTCCCGAAGAACCTGCCAGCCGTCCAGCTTGGGCATCATAATATCCAACAGCACCAGATCGGGGTTTTCCGGCCCAAACTTAAGGATAGCTTCTTCCCCGTCAAAAGCCATCACCACGGCGTAGCCTTCCTTTTCCAGATAGAGGCGCAATAATTCCGCTATGTTCTTATCGTCATCCGCAACCAGTATTTTTCTCTTGGTCATTTGTTTTGTCCTCCCCTTACACATACTATCTTGAAGCCACTTGAGGAAGCAACTTCCGCAATTGGGCGCAATTACCTTATTCTTTCCTTACCATTATACCCGATTTCTTTTGTTTTTGATGAATTTTTTCTGAAATTTCCTTTTTTCTTTGAAAAACCTCTCGTTCCGCGCTATACTAGCATAGGATTCTTATAAAAATGAAACCGGGCTCCTGCGTTTTTGATGCAGGTGGGGCTTTGAGTTTCTTTTTATCCTGAAGCGGAAGCGTATCCATTTTACCAGTATAACAACAATTCGGGAGCAAAAAACAATGAAACTTGGAATGGTAGGCCTGCCCAATGTGGGCAAAAGCACTTTGTTCAACGCAGTCACCAATGCCGGCGCGCAAAGCGCCAACTATCCCTTCTGCACCATTGAGCCCAACGTGGGCATCGTCTCCGTCCCCGACCCGCGGCTGGATGCTCTGGCCGAAATGCACCATCCCGACAAACTCACCCCCGCTACTTTGGAGTTTGTGGACATCGCCGGCCTTGTGAAGGGCGCTTCCAAAGGCGAAGGGCTGGGCAACAAATTTCTCAGTAACATCCGGGAGGTTGACGCCATTGTTCACGTGGTGCGCTGCTTTGAGGATGGAGAGATCATCCACGTGGATGGGGAGATCGGTCCCAAACGGGATATTGAAACCATCAATCTGGAGCTGGTCTTTTCCGATTTGGATATTGTGGAGCGGCGGATCGACCGGGTGAGCAAGGCCGCCAAAGGCGACAAAAAGCTGCTGCCGGAACTGGAAATGCTGCAGCGGCTGAAAACTTGGCTGGAGGAAGGCAACTCCGCCCGGGGCTTTGAATGCGACCACGGGGAAAAAGAAATCATAGCGGACCTCCCTCTCCTTTCGGCCAAGCCGGTGATCTACGCCGCCAACCTTTCGGAGCTGGATTTTAAACAGCCTTTGGAGTCCCATCCCTTTTACACGCAGGTGGTGGAAATCGCCGCCGCGGAAAAAGCACAGGTGCTTCCCATTTGCGCCAAGCTGGAGGAGGAAATCTCCGATCTGGACCCGGAGGAAAAAAAGCTGTTTCTGGCCGATATAGGCCTTGCTCAGAGCGGATTGGACCGGATGATTCAGAGCAGCTACGCATTGCTGGGGCTGATCTCCTACCTCACCGCCGGAAAGCCGGAGGTTCGCGCCTGGACCATCACCAAAGGGACTAAAGCTCCTCAGGCGGCGGGAAAAATTCACACTGACTTTGAACGGGGCTTTATCCGGGCAGAGGTGGTCTCCTTTGACGATCTCATCGCCAGTGGCTCCATGAATGCCGCCAAAGAAAAGGGATTGGTGCGTTTGGAGGGCAAAGAATACGTTATGCAGGACGGCGACGTGGTCCTGTTTCGGTTTAACGTGTAAAAGCTGCCGGCTGCCGCCCATTTTTTGTGGGCGGCTGTCACACATTTGGGCGGCATTGCATAAGCTGGAGGTTGGGGATTTTTGAGAGATTTCTACAAATCCGGGAATGCTTATAGTATATTCAACTAATTTTAAAACGTTCAGTGTTTAAAGCAGCGGGCAACGCTGGCCGGCACGTCGTAGGCGTGGGTTTCTAGCTACCCCTGTGGGTAGCTATGCGGCAATACCGGCCTTAATAACATAAAGTGTTCAAGAGCCGATTATAATGATTACTGCGGGGTTCTGCATAGGACGTTGCGAAAGGGGATGGTGTGATGCCAAAACGAGGGGTGGTTCTGGGGGGCGGAGGCGCCCGGGGGCCTTATCAAATCGGGGTTTGGAAGGCCTTGCGGGAACTTTCCATCGACTATCAAATTGTCACCGGTTCCTCGGTGGGGGCCCTCAACGGGGCTCTGATGGTACAGGGCGATTATGATAAAGCGGTGGAGATGTGGGAAAGCCTGAATCTCCGCAACATTGTTAACCTTTCCGCCCCTCCCGATGAGGAGGCCAGCCTGCAGGACGAGCTGCGTCAGGGCATTCGGGAGGCAGTGGAGCATCGGGGGCTGGACGTCACCCCCTTGGAAAGCCTGCTGCGGGATGTGATTTCC
>CALCSA010000452.1 GCA_937894185.1 uncultured Clostridia bacterium
TCTGCCTGTGTCGTGATTTCTCGGCCCCATCCTGCGCAAGGGGGATTTTTTCATCGGAGTGTCCGACCTGTTTTCGGCCTTGGTGAGAGCGTTCCGCAAGGCAGAAAGCTCGGCAGGGGTCAGTTCCCGGTACTGGCCGGGAGCCAGCATCCCCAGCTTGACGGGGCCGATGGAGGTGCGGCGCAGCCGGGCAACTTCCAGCCCCACCGCCTCGCACATCCGGCGCACCTGACGGTTGCGTCCCTCGAAGATGGTGAGCTGCAGCACCGAACGCTCCGGCTCACTGCTCAGGACATGGACCTTGGCGGGCAGGGTGGGGCGTCCGTCCAAGGAGACTCCGGTGGAAAGATCAATCAGCTGCTCCTCGGTCACCAAAGAGCGGACGGTGATCCGGTAGGTTTTGCCCAGATGGCTGCGGGGGTGCATGATGCGGTTGGCCAGATCCCCGTCGTTGGTGAGAAGCAGCAGGCCTTCGCTCTGCATATCCAGCCGGCCCACGGGGTAAACCCGCTGGGGATAGTTTGCCAGCAGGTCCATCACGCTTTTGCGGCCTTTTTCGTCGCTGGTGGTGGTGACCACTCCCCGGGGCTTGTGCAGCATGAGAACAACACTTTGGCGGTTGCGTTCAAACTCCAGGCGCTGACCATCCAGCGTGATGACATCCTGGCGGGGGTCTACCGGCTGGCCGATTTTACAGGGCCGTCCATTGACGGTCACCCGTCCCTGGGCCACCGCCTCCTCGGCCTTGCGCCGGGAGAGAATGCCCTGCTCGGACAACACTTTATGAATACGGGCGGGTGAGTTTGCCATACTATAAACTTCCTTTGTTTGGATTTCCTTGTTAGATTATGTGAAAAAATCAGTTCCATACGGCGGGGCAGGATTTTGGTCAGCCTCCCAGCCCAAAGAGGCCGGCCAGACGCCCCCACAGGCCGCGTTTTTCCTGATAGGGGTGGAGCAGAGCCACATCCCGGTCGCAGGCGAGGGGAAAGGTGGTGACCAGCTCCTCATTCAGATAAATGCGGGCTTCTCCCAGATAGTCTCCCTTGCGGACGGGAGCGTAGAGGAAAGGGGGCACCACTACATCACAGCGCAACCGTGAGCCGCTTACCGGCAGGGGGATGGAGACATCCTCCAACTGCTCCGGCTCCACCCGGGGAAAGATGCCGCCGGTGACCTGCACCTGAATGGGGGGGACACGCTGGGCCAGATTGATCAGCTCCAGCTGGGGGAAGAAGGTGTCAAAGAGGTTGCGGTGAACCGTCCAGTCGTCGGGGCAGTTAAGGGTGACGCAAATCAGCTGGACCCCATCCCGCTGGGCAGCGGAAACAAGGCAGCGGCCCGCCTTTTTGGTAAAGCCGGTTTTGACGCCGTAGGTTCCCTCGTAGTAGTTGAGCAGCTTGTTGTGGTTGGTCAGCCAGCGGTCTGCCGGAGGATTGCCGAAGTTGGTGCGCATCCGGTACTGGGAGCAGATGCCGGCAAAGGTCTCGTTTTCCAGAGCGTACTGGGCCAGCAAAGCCATATCGTAGGCGGTGGAGTAGTGGTGCTCTCCGTCCAAACCGGAGGGAGTCTCAAAGGAGGTGTTCTTCATCCCCAGCTCCTTGGCCTTTTGGTTCATCTTTTCCACAAAGGCGGGAATGGAGCCGGAAATGCGCACGGCGGCCGCGTTGGCCGCATCATTGCCCGAATGTAGGAGCATCCCCACGGCAAGAGCCCGCAAAGAGACCTGATCCCCTTCCTGCAAGCCCATGGAGGAGCCTTCCACCCGGATGGCGGCGCTGTCCACCTCAAAGCGTTCGTCCAAATCGGGTTGCTCCAAAGTGATGAGGGTAGTCATGATTTTTGTAGTGCTGGCAATAGGGAGCCGTTCCCCCTCATTTTGGGCAAAGAGCACCCGTCCTGTCCGGGCCTCCATCACCAAAGCGGCCTTGGCCCCTACCTCCATCCCCGAAACATCGGGAACGGTCCGCACCACTGCCTGATCCTGTGCGGCCGCAACCGGCAGCGTCAGCAGGCAGACAAGGGCCAACAGACAGAATAGATGTTTTTTCATGGTTCCACACCCCTTTATCAAATCATATGAAAGGGGTGGGACAATTAGACGTTTGGACCGGCCTGCTCCTTGGGGGTCTGGCCGTCCTCTTTTTCCTTGTTCTTGTCCTTATCCTTCTTCAAAAGGCCCAGAACTTTGTCGACCAGACCGGGCACGGCGTTGACAATGCGATCTCCGGTGTTTTCCGCCGACTGAAGCTGCAAAAGCTCCACGCCGTCCTTGGTAATCACCAGAAAGGCCAAAGGTTGGATGGTGACTCCGCCTCCGGTTGCGCCGCCAAACAGCTCGGTGGTTTTGGCGGGAAGATCGCTGCCTCCCGAGGCATAGCCAAAGCTCACCTTGGAGATGGGAAGAATCACCACGCCATTGGCAGCGGTGATAGGGTCGCCGATGATGGTGTTGACATCCACCAAAGAGCGCAGGGAATCGAGGGCGGCAGTGGTAAATTCACCGATGGGATGCTGCTGACTCATAGGAACCACCTTTACTGACAGATTTTTTTCTGCCCCTGCGGGCATTCCGCAGAAGGGCAAACAGAACTCCTGCCCCCGCCGTCAAAACAAACAGAGGGCGAAAGCGGATACGCAAAGATAGATGATAGGCGCTGCTTTCCCGGGTAAAATCCGGGGAAAGAGTGAGCTTGTGTTGTTTGAGGACAAAGACCCCGCCGATGACCTCCAACAGAGTTTGGAGGAGAAGAGCGGTTTTGGCATAGGCCAAAGCGGTCTGGTGGGCGTCCTCCCGGGCCACTGTGATACGCCCCCGCAGCCGGTAGAAGATGATATGCCGGCGCAACCGGTCCAGAGCCTTGCCGGAGCTTCGCACCAAATCCCGGATGTCCTCCAGTTGATGGGCAAAGCTCTTTTTCTTCTGGGGCTCCTCTTCCTTAGGCTCCTTTGCCTCGGCTTCTTGGGCTTGCCGGTCCGGTTCTTCCGTGGCGTCGGGCTTTTTTTTGAGGGGAAAGAGGCGAAAGCGCAAAAACAGGTAGTGAAGGCTGACCTGTGCCTCCCCCTGTTTGTAAGAGAGGTGCAGGCGGACGCTGGGCAGAAGGAGCAAAAACAACAGCAAGAGAATTCCGCCCACAATGGCCAATGGGATCACAACGCCACCTCCTTTGCGTGCCTATACTGAAACTCTGGGGGTATGTCAAACCGGAACGGCCATTAGGGAAGCTGCCCAGCCGGTCGACCTAAAGCTCAAAGAAGTCCATCTGGCCTTCCAGCTGCTCCGGTTCCTGTGGCTCCTCCTCTTCCTCCGGGTCCTCGGGCAGGTTGGGGAGCTGCTCCAGCCCGGACAGCCCAAAGCTGCGCAAAAAGCCGGGGGAGGTGCGGTAAGAAATAGGCCGCCCCGGAATATTCAGCCGCCCGGCTTCTTCAATCAGGCCCTTTTCCACCAGGGACCGGACGATGGAAGAGCAATCCACCCCCCGCACCTGCTCCACAAAGGAACGGGTGACCGGCTGGTTGTAGGCAATGACGGACAGCACCTCCAACGCCGCTTGGGAAAGGGGGGCGGCGCGGCGCAGCTCCAACGCGCTGCGGATGACATCGCCGTATTCCGGCAGGGTGCACATCTGAACCGCATCGTCCAGAATTGCCAGATCAAAGGGGCTTTGGTGTTCCAGATACCGCTCGCGAATCCGGTGAATGCAGTGCCGGACCACGTTTTCCTCCAAATCCAAAGCTTGTGCAATCCGGGAAAGTTCGATAGGCTCTCCCGCCGCAAAGATTATCGCCTCAATTTGGCGTTCACAACTGTTCCAGTTCAATTCAGACGCTCTCTCCTGTCAAAAAAAGTGTATACGGGTGTTTTGCGGCGCATGAAAGCGTCTTTCACCTTGTGGTGCGATAGGGTTGTTGCCATCCTCCTTGGGCCTTTCGCCCGGGATGATGATGCTGATTAGGTAGGGGGCTCTTCCGGTTTTTGACCGGGGGAGGTCAGCTCCACCTGATCGCAATGCAGAGCCACCTTGCCGGATTTAATCAGCTCCAGCAGCGCCAGAAAGGTGGCGATCATGCCGCTGCGGTCTGTGTTCATGCGGTACAGCCTGTCTACCTTGACCCTGCCGTCGGTTCTAAGAGCGCGGAGCACGGTGAAGATTTTGGCGGTGACCGAGACGATGGGGCGGTTGATCAAAGACTCAAAAGCCTCCCGGGGAGGGGGCAAACGCCTTGCACCCTTTCCCATGGCGTCGGCAAGGGCGGCCAGCAGAATACCGGCGGGATGGGTCAGGGTGTAGGTAGGGTCAAATTCGATGGGTACAGGCTCCCGCACAAAAATATCTTGACCGATATACACAGAGCCAAGGGTTTTGGCCGCCTTTTTACAGATGGAGTATTCGATCAGTTGACCGGTCAGGTCCTGACGGAGCTTTTCGTGTTCCTCCTCATGGCGGGGCAGCAGGGAAACGGTTTTGATGTACACCAGCCGGCTGGCCATTTCCAAGAACTCGCTGGCAACCTCCAGATTCTGGGTTTTCCAAGACTCAATGGTCTCCAGATACTGCTCCAGCAGGGAGGAAATGTCGATATCCAAAATATCCAGCTTGTGCTTGGAGATGAGGTGGAGAATCAAGTCCAAAGGGGCTTCGTGCTGGGCAACGGTAAAGTTAAGCGTTTCCATACTCATCTTCCGGCCAACAAAAGGTCAATGGGGCGTGTTACAAAATCCAACAAGATAAGCAGCTGGTTCCTCAAAAAAGAAAGGGGCATGCTGAGCACCCCGGTCCACAGCAGGGCAAACAAGGCGAGCATAATGATTCTGTCGTAGCGGGCGATCCGGTAGTAAATCCGGTCGGGGAGGAGAGCTCCCAGCAGCTTGGAGCCGTCCAGAGGAGGAATGGGAAGCAGGTTAAAAACCGCCAGCCCCAGATTGACGATGATGACGATCTCTAAAATCGACAGCAAGAGGTAAAATCCGCTGGAGCCGGTAAAGCTCAAATAATACAGAATTTTGAGCACTGTCAGCAACACCGTGGCCATAATGATGTTGGAAACAGGCCCGGCAGCAGCAGTGATAGCCATATCCCGTTTGGGATGCTTGAAGCGGCGAGGGTCCACCGGAACCGGCTTGGCCCAACCAAAGCCCGCAAAAATCAGCAGGATGCTTCCCCAAAGATCCAGATGACGCATGGGGTTAAGGGTCAGACGGCCCTGCCTGCGGGCGGTGTCGTCCCCCAACTTGGCCGCTACATAAGCGTGGGCAAATTCGTGAACGGGCAGACAGGCGCAAAGCACCAAAGCCCGGACAAACCATTCAAAAAGGGTCTCGCGGCCCTGGGGCGTCATGGTCATGGCGCACCCCCTTTTATTACAATCTATTGTTCCTATATTATAACAGAGTGACGCCAAATTACAAGCGGGAGCAAAGGTCTGCCCCGGGATGGAAATACAAAAGCCCGCTCCAAGGCAAAAGGGGCTTTTCTCGCAGGATCACCGTGCTATCCTGTATCCCTTTGGCATAAACATAATGATAGGAATGATTGCGGATAGGGGGAGGCAGATGATTATCCATGTGGTGGAGCCCGGAGATACCATTTATTCCATTGCCCGGCAGTACGGGGTGGGCGTGGAGCGGTTGCTGATCAACAACGGGTTGGGGCGCTTTCAGGATCTGGTGGTGGGGCAGACGGTGGTGGTGCTGTTTCCCGTTCAGGTCCACACGGTGGCGGAAGGGGAAACCCTGATGCAAATAGCCGCCGATTACGGGGTCAGCGTCAACACACTGCTGCAGAACAACCCCACTCTCACCGCCAATGAGTTTCTTTATCCCGGCCAGACTCTGGTGATTCGCTACGACGATCAAAAGCAGGGGTACATTGCCATCAACGGCTATGCCTATCCCTTTATCAACCGGTGGGTGCTGCGCCGGCAGCTGCCCTATCTGACCTACCTGAGCATCTTTACCTATGGGTTTACTCCGGAGGGGGATTTGGTGGTCCCCGATGATGAGGAGCTGATCTCCTTGGCCTTGATGTACGGCACGGCCCCTCTGCTGGTGCTTGCCGCCATGTCGGAGGAGGGAACTTTTTCCGCCGAGCTGGCCGGGCAGCTCTTTAACAATTTGGAGCTGCAACAAAAGGTCATCGACGCCTTGGCCGATACCATGGTCCAAAAGGGTTACTAC
>CALCSA010000453.1 GCA_937894185.1 uncultured Clostridia bacterium
GTGCTCTGGACCCCATCACGCGGGAATCTCTTCAGGATGAGGTGAAAAAGCTGCAGACCAGTCTGGGCATCACCGTGGTTTTTGTCACCCATGATATTGACGAGGCGGTAAAACTGGCCGACCGCATTATCCTGATGAAGGATGGCAAGATTGTGCAAAATGCCCCGCCGGAAACGCTGCTGGCTCACCCTGCCAACGAGTATGTACGGGAATTCATCGGCAAAAAGCGGATGAAAGCCAACTACGATGTGGATCTGGTTCAGGAGATTATGAATCCCAGAGTGGTGACCACCACCCGGGAGAAAGGCTTTGCCGAGTCCATTAACCTGATGCGCAAACGCAACGTGGACTCTTTGGTGGTGCTGGATGATGAGGGCCGTCTGGAAGGTGTGGTCACCGTGGAGAATTTGCGGGCGGTGGCGGGCAAAAAGCACATCGCGCAAATTGGCGAGGTGGAGATGAAAAGCGTGCCCACCATCAGCATGAACGCACAAGCCCGGGAGGCCTTCGATACCTTGATTACCGAAAAGCTCCCCTTCCTTTTGGTGGTGGACAGCAAGGACCGGGTGAAAGGGCTGGTGAGCAAAACCAGCTTGGTCAAGGCTTTGGCCGGTGTGGTTTGGAGGGATGATGAGGATGATGAATAAATCCATAGCTATCCTGCAAAAAAACTGGCCACTGCTCCAAACCGCCTTTCTGGAACATATTCAGATTTCCTTTTTCGCTGTAGCCATAGGGATTATTATTTCAGTGCCGCTGGGCATTCTGTTGACCCGCATGCCCCGGTTGGCCAAGCGGGTGATGGCGGTGATGGGGATTTTGCAGACGGTTCCCAGCATGGTGATGTTCGGGCTGCTTTTGCCTGTGACAGGAATCGGCAAACCCACCGCCGTGATTGTGCTGACGGTGTACTCCATCCTGCCCATTTTGCGCAACACTTACACCGGCATTACCGAGGTTCCTGCCGGCTACACCGAGGCGGCTACCGGCATGGGCATGAACAGCCTGCAGACTCTGTTCCGGGTGGAGCTGCCCTTGGCTCTGCCGGTGATTGTCACCGGTATCCGGCTGAGCAGTGTGTATATCATCAGCTGGGCCACGGTGGCGGCCATCATTGGCGGGGGAGGTCTGGGGGATGTGATCTACACCGGACTGGACCGCTACAACCACACCATTGTGCTGATGGGAGCGATTCCCGCCAGTTTGCTGGCCATTGCCACCAGCTTTGTCATCGGCCGTCTGGCTCGGCTGGCCATTCCCAAAGGGTTGAGGAGGGAAGGCAATGTTTGAGCTACTGCAACGCGCTGCGGTTCACCTGCTAATTTCCCTGTCCGGCGTGGTGCTGGCCATGGTGGTCGGCGTGGTGATCGGTGTGATTTTAACCCGTGTTCCCAAGCTGGCCGGGCCGGTCATCGGCGTGGTAGAAGTGCTGCAGACCATCCCCTCTCTGGCCATGCTTTCCATCCTGCTGGTCTTTTTTGGCCTGGGCAATATGACTGCTGTCATGGCCATCTTTTTTTACTCCCTCTTGCCCATTGTGCGCAATACTTATATCGGAATTCTGGCTTTGGAACTGGCTCTGCTGGAGGCCGGGCGGGGTATGGGGATGAACAGCCTGCAGATTCTGTTTCAGGTGGAGCTGCCGGGTGCCATTCCTGTCATTGTGTCGGGACTGCGGATTTCTCTCATCACCGCCTATGGCATCGTCACGATTGCGGTGCTGGTAGGAGGCGGGGGACTGGGGCGGTACGTCTACCGGGGCATTCAGATGTCGGATATGACCATGCTGTTTACCGGAGCCATTCCCATCTGCCTCATGGCCTTTTTGACCGACCTGTTTCTCAACAGGCTGGAACAAAAGCTGCTCCATCGTTAATCTGAAATCATACCTTGTTTTGCGACAGGAGGTTTTATAAATGAAAAAGATTCTTTCCCTTAGCCTTGTATGGATGCTTCTGCTGGCCATGCTGTCCGGCTGTTCCGGAAAAAAATCCAATACGGTGATTGTAGGCGGAAAAAGCTACACCGAGGCCCAGCTGATCTCCGAGATTATCGCCCAAATGCTGGAGCAAAAAACAGACCTGCAGGTGGAGCGGAAATATGATATGGCTGCCGCCATCTGCTTCGAGTCCATCAACCGGGGGGACATTCACATCTACCCCGAATACACCGGCGGGATGCTCCTTGCCTATCTGGAACAGGAAATTCAGCCGGGAACCGATCCCCAGACCACCTACGACAGGGCCAAAGCCGGCTTCAAAGAGGAGTTTGATCTGGTGGTGCTGGAGTCCATGGGCTTTAACAATACCTACGCCAACGCTATTCCCCGGGAGTTTGCCGAGGCCAATCACATTCGAACCAACAGCGATCTGGCTCCCTTTAGCTCCCAGCTTTCCTACGGGGCGGAGCACGGCTTCTTTGACCGGATGGACGGCTACGAAAACATGTGCGCCACCTACGGCTTTGAATTTGCCAAGGAGGTTAAGATGAACGTGGCCCTTAAATATCAGAGCATGGCGGAGGGGATGATGGATGTGGTAAATGTCTACACCACCGACGGTCTGCTTTCCCAGCTGGATGTGGTGGTACTGGAGGACGATAAGCACTTCTTCCCTGCCTATTACTGCTGCCCGGTGGTCCGGCAGGATATTCTGGACAAACACCCGGAAATTGAGCCTGCTCTGGCCGGGCTGAAAGACTGCGTCACCGAGGAGGATATGATCCGCTACAACGCCTTGGTGGATAACGGCAAGATGACCATTGCCGCGGCGGCGGAGGAGTTCATCAAAGAATTTGGTCTACTGGACAAGTAGCAAAGCTTACATATATCATAAAGGCGGTGGCAGGATATCCATAGACGGAACTGCCGCCGTTTGATTGACAGAAAAAAAGGGTGATTCCATGAAAAACAACAAGGAAATGCTCAAGGCACTGGAGGGGATCCTTTCCATTCAAAGTGTCAGCGTCAAAGGGGATGCCGCCAGCCCCTATGGGGAAGAGACGGCAAAGGCTCTGGACTACATGCTGGAACTCTGCCGGGGGCTGGGATTTCGGGTCAAGAACTGCCAGAACCGAATCGGCTATGCCGAGATAGGAGAAGGGGACACCTTGGTGGGGATTCTGGCCCATCTGGATGTGGTCCCCGCAGGCAGCGGCTGGGATTTTCCTCCCTACGCCTGCACCCGTCAGGATGGTAAACTCTACGGGCGGGGGATCAGCGACGACAAAGGCCCTGCCATTGCCTGTGTCTACGCCATGAAGGATTTGCTGGACAGCGGGCTGCCTCTCAACAAACGAATTCGCATTATCTTCGGCTTGGCGGAGGAAACGGGAAACTGGTCGGACATGGAGTTCTACAAGGCCACCGAGGAACTGCCTGACTTTGGCTTTACCCCCGACGCCAGCTTTCCCGCCATCCACGGGGAGAAGGGAATCGCCCACTTTACCCTTTCTCTGCCCGGGGAAGGCTCGGGGTTAGTCTCCCTGCGCGGGGGAGCCGCCTTCAACATGGTGGCCGACTCCTGTACCGCCGTTCTGAAGGATCATCACGGTCATAACATCACGCTGGAGGCTACCGGGCGCTCAGCCCATGCCAGCACCCCCCATCTGGGGGAAAACGCCATCTCCAAGGTGATGGCTCAAATCACCCAGAGCAAGAAGCTGGCTCCCTGCCCTGTCGCCGACTTCTACAACGCCGTCATCGGCTTTGACCTGCACGGACAGCGGGCAGGCTGCGCCTTGGAGGATGCCCAAAGCGGCAAGCTGACTCTAAATGTAGGCAAGGCTGAGATGAGGGAGGGACAGGTGGTGTTCACTCTGGACATCCGCTATCCCGTCACCAAAACTCCGGCAGAGGTGCAGGCGGGCCTTGAACATGCGGTGGCGGGCTACGGGGCAACGGTGGCTTTGCGCTCCCATCAGGAGCCGGTTTACATGGATGCTCAGGGGCCTTGGATTACTACGCTGATGGAGGCCTACCGGGAGGTATCCGGGGACACACAGGCTCGGCCCGAGGTGATGGGCGGCGGAACCTACGCCCGTGCCATGGCCAATATTGTGGCCTTTGGCCCTATCTTTCCCGGGCGGGAGCACACGGAGCACCAGAAAAACGAGTACATGCTGGAAGAAGATTTTCTGGCCCTGCGCAACATCTACCGCAAGGCGTTGGAAAAGGCCCTTTCCCTGTAGAGCGTGGGAAAAGGACCGCGTTTCAGGAAGTAATCATCGCTGGATGCAAACAGCCCGGTCAGAGTTATATCTGACCGGGCTGTGCTTATTTGGTTGGACCGGAATCGTTGGCGTTGCGGCAGTCGGGGCAAAGCCCCTCGAATACCGTGCTGTGCTGCGCAATCTCGTAGCCGGTTTCCTCCGCAAGGCTTTGGTCCAGCTCGGTCCGGTAGGGAAGAGACACATCGCAGACCTTGCCGCATTGGAGACACAGCAGATGATAATGGGGCTCGACCCGCCAATCAAAACGATCCAGCCCGGGAATTCGAACGTGCTGAATTTCCGCGTTTTCCGACAACAGGTTCAGGTTACGGTACACCGTTCCCCGGCTGATCTTAGGGTCTTGCCCCCGCACATGAAGGTAAATCTCATCTGCGCAAGGATGATCCCGGCGGGCCTGAACGGTATCAAACACCATTTTCCGTTGTTTGGTATTGCGCTGGGGCTTCATCGGACATACACTCCCACGTCATCTGGTATCCTTTTCACCATTATAGCCTAACGAGCCGTTTCCATCAAGTCCTTGCAGTCTAGGGTTGCTTCGTTCAATCCCTTGTGGTCCAGAGCGGAAAGCTCTTTGACTTTTTCCAGATTAAGCCCCATGGCTTTGGTGATCCGCTCGCCGTATTCGAGATCGGCCAGCAGGCAGTGAACCGCGTGGCGGTACTTGATGTTCTCGGTGACGGGGGCGATATCGGCTGCAGTGTTCTCGATGAGCAGCTGCTTCTTGTCCTCGGTCAGAACCCGCCACAGGTCTCCCCCTGCCCGGAAGCAGTCGTCGGTGGGATCGTCCTTGGGATCGTAACGCCACATGGCGCCCTCAATATCCAGAGGCGGCTCGGCTACCTCGGGCTGAGCGGTCCAGTAGCTCCCGCTGTTGGGGGCATAGGCGGGAGCCCGTCCATAGTTGCCGTCCACCCGCATGGCACCGTCCCGGTGATACTCGTTGACTTCGCACTTAGCCCGGTTGACGGGGATGTGATTGTGGTTAACTCCCAGACGGTAGCGCTGGGCATCGCCGTAGGCAAAAAGCCGTCCCTGCAGAACGCGGTCGGGGGAAAAGCCGATGCCGGGAACCACATGGGCGGGGGTAAAGGCAGCCTGCTCCACCTCGGCAAAGTAGTTTTCCGGGTTGCGGTTGAGCTCCAGCACTCCCACTTCGATGAGAGGGAATTCCTTGTGACGCCAGATTTTGGTGATGTCAAAGGGGTTCTCATAGTGATTCTTGGCCTGCTCCTCGGTCATGATCTGTACATACATGGTCCACTGGGGGAAGTCGCCGCTTTCGATGGCGTCAAACAGGTCCTTGCCATGGTATTCCCGGTCCATGCCGTTGATCTCGGCGGCTTCCTCATTGGTCAGGTTTTTGATGCCCTGCTTGGTCTTAAAGTGGAATTTGCACCATACCCGCTCGTTCTTCTCGTTGTACAGGGAGAAGGTGTGCTCCCCGAAGAAGTGCATGTTGCGGAAGGACGCGGGGATGCCCCGGTCGCTCATGACAACGGTGATCTGATGGAAGCACTCGGGCAGCAGAGTCCAGAAGTCCCAGTTGTTCTGGGCGGAGCGGCGGCCGGTGCGGGGATCCCGCTTGACAGCCCGGTTGAGGTCGGAGAAGTTATGGACATCCCGGATAAAGAAGGTGGGGGTATTGTTGCCCACCAAATCCCAGTTGCCCTCCTCAGTGTAGAACTTGACGGCTACACCCCGGATATCCCGCTCGCAGTCGGCGGCGCCGCGCTCGCCCGCCACGGTGGAAAAGCGGAGGAACAGCTCGGTTTCCTTGCCGGGCTGTAGCACCTTGGCCTTGGTGTACTGGGAAATATCGTGGGTGACGGTCAGTTTGCCGTAAGCCCCCCAGCCCTTGGCGTGCATTCGGCGCTCGGGAATGACCTCTCGGTTAAAGTGAGCCATTTTTTCCAGCAGCCACACATCTTGCATGACAACAGGACCACGGG
>CALCSA010000454.1 GCA_937894185.1 uncultured Clostridia bacterium
AGGCCGGGGACGCTTTGCTCCAGCTTATCAACCCCAGATCTTTCCTGAACGGTACACTCCTCCAGCACCCCTTTGGTCCAGGAGTTGAGGGTAAAGTTCTCTTTATCCTCGTCGTAAAAGTAGATATACCCATATGCACTGCCCGTCAGCTCCAGAAGCTGGTGGGTCACGTAATCCAACTGCTCCTGTTTGCTGCGGAAGGTGCGGGTGAGGGCCTCCAGCAACAGCTTGTTGTACCGGAGCATTCGCTCCCGGTTGCACTGCTGCTGGTATTCCTCGGTCACATCGCTGATATAGGCACCTACGCCAAAGCTACCGTCCTGCATCTTCACCGGAAACTTTGTCGTTCTGAAGTACTGGCCGTTCCAAGAGGTGGTGCTGATGATTAGCTTGTGCTGGTCCAAAGCATCCCGGTCGGCCCGGGTGCACATCTCGGCCAAATCCGCATCCAGCAGCTCAAAGTCGTCTTTGCCGATCAACTGCTGGTCGGTAAGCTGGTAGTAGTCTCTAAGCGCCTGATTGACGAACACATACCGCAGCTCTTTATCTTTAAGAAACACAAAACTGGTATCGGCATCCACAAACGTTGCGATTAACTGGTTGAAGTTTTCCAGCCTGTGGTTGGCGGCAGCAAGGGATTTGGTTTTGTGCAAAAGACTGATCAGCAGCAGCAGGAGGATCAACAACAGGCAAAAGCCGGCCAAGGCCGTAACGGACAGGAGGTTCCGTTTCCAAACTTCCGGCATGCTGTTTGGGACAGTGCGGCAAAAGACAGCGGCACCGCCGTAACCGGTAGAATACCACTGCATTGCAAGGGGAACAGGAACAGGTTGCTGATTTTGTTGTATAAAATCCCATGCCAAATCGTTCGGTACCGCCTCTGCCCCAATGGAGCAGGGCAGGCGCAGAACCACGCAAGCAACGATTATCCTACTTTTCTTCATATAATCACACCCTTCTACCGGACGCTCACACACAAGTGCAGGGGTTGTCGATTTCATCTTTAGCATGCAACACCTGGATAAACACGTTGAAAATGGTGGGATCGAACTGAGTACCGGCATGTCTTTCCAGTTCCTCAACCGCTTGCAGGTGACTCATGGCGCTGCGGTAAGCCCGGTCGTTGGTCATGGCATCGTAGGCGTCGGCGACCGAAAGAATGCGGCAGATCAAAGGGATTTCCTCCCCTTTCAGCCCCCGGGGATAGCCGGTTCCGTCCCAGCGCTCGTGGTGGGAAAAAATGAACTCCGCCACGTTGGAAAGTTCCGGGGCGGCCTGCACAATGCGGTAGCCGATCTCCGGATGCTTCTTCATCTCCGCCCACTCCTCGGGGGTAAGGGCACCCGGCTTTTTGATGATGTCGGGATTGATCCCCACCTTTCCAATATCGTGGAGGATTGCAAGCAAAGAAAGGTCGTCCAGTTCTTTGGAGGAAAGCCCCAGCTGTTTACCGATGGCGTGGCAATAATATTCCATCCGCTTGGAGTGCTCCTCCGTCTCCATGCTCGTTTCATAGAGGGTGGCAAGAAGGGTGTTGATGATGGCGTTGCGGTAGCTTTTGCCGTCCAGCAGCTTTTGGTGGTACATGTTCTTCTCGGCCTCCCGCATCACGGTGCGGATATTGCCCGCCTCCCTTTCCTTGACGGCGCATCCCAGAGAAATGCTGATCTGCAGGCCGCTTTCGTCCGCTTTGGTGTAGCGGCTTTTGATGTCCTCGATGATGGCCTCGGCTTCCTGCAGGGTGGTTCGAGGCAGCAGAATCACAAAATCGTCGCCCCCCCAGCGGGCCACCAGATCATTTGGGCGGCAGCTGGTTTTCAGGAGGCGGGCCACCTGCTGGAGCAAAGCGTCCCCGGCCTGATGGCCAAAGGCATCATTGGTAATTCTAAGCCCGTTGACATCCCCCATAATCACAGAGAGGGGGAGGTTTTCCGGCGTGTCCACATGGCCGAGGGAATCCAAAATATAGCGCCGGTTGTACAGGCCCGTCAACAGATCGTGGTATCTCAAATAGCTGACCTGCCTGCTATGTTCCTTTTCCAGACTTACATCCCGGAACACCATCACAACCCCGGAGGATGTTCCATCCTCCCCTTTGATGGGCGCGGCGCTGTCGGCAATGGGAATCAGCTGTCCCCGGCGGTTGACCAGCACCGTATGGTTGGCAAGGCTCGTGGTGCTCCCGGTGGCCAACACCTTTTCGACGGGGCTTTGAACCGGCTCCCCGGTTTGCTCGTTTTGCAGCAACAACGCCTCGGTAAAGCGTTTGCCGATAGCATCCTCTTGCTCCCATCCCGTTATGTTCTGGGCCAGGGGGTTTATGCTGGTGATGATGCCGTCGTTGTCGGTGGTCACCACTCCATCCCCGATGGAGCGCAAGGTCATGCGAAGAATCTCCTTTTCCCGGATCAGCTCATTGCGGTAGTTTTCCCGGTCGGTCGCGTCAAAGACGATGGAGTACAGCAGTTGTTGCTCCCCGTCGTAAAAGGGGCAGCAGTAGATGTCCACCAGCCGGATTTCTCCGCTTTTCAGCCGGTTGGGAACCACGGAAAACGCATCTTTGCCGCACAGCGCCTTCCGGCAGTTTTCCTGAAGCTCCTTGGGGGAGAGCATCTGAATGTCCCGAATCCGAATGCTGTGAAACTCCGCCTGAGAATATCCGTAAAACCGGCAGGCAGCAGGGTTGGCGTCCACAATCCGCCCGGAATCCGGATCAAACACCAGCATAATGGCGCTGTGCTGGTAAAACATGGCATGCAGTCGCCGGGCCAGCCCTTCTTTTTCCCCCTGGGCTTCTTTCAGCTCGGAAACATCCTTGCTGGAGCACAGCAGGTGAGTTACCTCACCTTTCTGAAAAACAGGGGTTATCTGAGTCTGTCCCACCCGCTCCCCCAACACAAGCTGAAACTTCTGCTCGAAGGTAACGGGTTGGCCGGTACTGACACACTGCCGGCAATAACCAAGGAGGATACCGCCCACCTCTTCCCCAAAAAGCTCCACCAAAGTACAACCTCCGATGTCGCTGAATCCGGTCAGAGCCCGGTGGGTAGCATTGTTGAGAAGATAGCGGAACTCCCCGTCTCGGTATTCTATCAGGCTGACAGCGTCGTGGGTGTGATCCAGAGCCGTTTCCATCTGTTTGCCCAGAATATGCGCCGCCGGGTCATCCACCACCCAAGGCACGGGCGGCTTGTCGGCCACCTCCCGGATGACAAGGGCAAGAATCTCTCCTTGCGCCGGGATAACAGTAATGTGAAGCTGCCTGTTAAACCAATCGACCCACTGGATGGTTTCCTGTATCTTTTTGGAGCGCAAAACACTGGAGAGATACCTTTCCCAATTGTGCCCGCTTTGCTTTGCCTCGGAAAAAAGATCGGATAGCCGTTTTCCCTGAACATCTTTTCGGCGCAGCCCTGTTAACGCTTCCAAAGTGGAGTTGATCTCCAGCACAATATAGTCGTCCGCTTCTTCCTGTGAATTTTGGACCAGCTTGACACATCCTATTCCAAAGGGAAGAATATCCAACAGATAATGGTTGCCGTTTCCACTCATGTCTCTCATCCTTGTATCATGTTTTTCTTGCCGGATATTGGGATGGAGCCAGCCTGTGAAGCGCCGTCCAAACCAGTAGAGAAGAAGGCCTGCCCGTCTAAGCCGCCATCCACAGGCTTGGGGCAGATTTTCTTTGGATGATTAAAAAATCGGCCGCATTCTTGCATTGTGTTTACCCCTGCAAAAATGCAACCGATAAAGCCTTCCGCCGGAACATCCACGCATAAGCCTGATGACCTTTCCGGCCGTGATTGAGTCACCTTCTAAGCATTCGCAACGATAGCTCAGGGTTACACCGAGACGACTGCACTTATTTTTGAATATAACTTAACTTTTTTCGACTTTGTAAATTATTGCTATTATACCAAACGAATAGTTGTTTTACAACATTAGATTTTGACTCGGCAGTATGTCAAGTTTCCGTTGTGTATGCCGCTTAACCGCCGGGCAGGCTTAGCTCAGGCATAAGCAGCGTCCAGACAGGCAGAGCGGTTTTAGGCGGCAAGCGGCTGATAAGGGATATGCCGGCAGAGGTGCCCACAATTCTATTTTTAGATTGTCCCCTTATAGCTCTTCAAACGCCACCGGTTGGTTTAGCTGTCCCAAATCCACAGGTTGGGCCAAGTCCAGTGTTTGCAGTCTTGCTTTATAAATCTGGGGATTGTCGTAGGTCTGAAAATAGTACTCGCCCTGCCGGGTGTTGATTAAAGCTGTATACTTGGTATAGTCGTCGGTATTGCGGGAGGTGACCACCGCACCTTTGGGAATGGAGACACTCTTTAGGATGTGCAGCCCAGCGATAACAGCAGATTCCCCGTCTGGCGGCACCGGGATATGGGTTTTCAGGTAGGCGGTCCGGGCAAAGCGCTCCGGAGAGGTGTAGCCTCCCGGCAATGGAACCGTCCCCCCTGCCTGACCAAAGGGTGTCAGCCGGACAGAACCCCAAAGGGCCTGCGGTATTTGATGGGGAGTGGCTTCCGTGTAGTTGTTAAGGTTGGTCATGTGCCACCGGAAATCCGGGCTGTTGGCCAGCACTCCAATGGAATTGCGGTATAGTTCCTCCCCTCGGTCGGTGTATTCCAGAACCACACATACCCCCGTTCGATCCATAACAATCCAGTGCAGCGGGGCCACCGTTCGGGTGACAGGGTCGGTTACGCCAATGATGTCAATGTTTGCAAGTTGAAGCGCAAGGTCTTCCACCGTGGCGCAATTGCCCAATATGTAGTGTAGAAAGTCGAAGGATGCAATGGGCATGGCGGTTGTGCCGGGCTGAGGTGTTTTGTACCGGGCGTATCCGGCAAAGTAGAGCGCTGCTGCCGCCAACCCGTGCTCATTTACCCCATCAAAAAAGGCCAGAAGCCCGTCAAGAGCTTGCCCGATTCCCAGAAAGCGGTAGGAATTGCGGATGGAGTGGCCGCTTAGCCCGTTGATCCAAGTATAATTTCTGGGCATCATATAACAGTGGGGCAGAATATCGTGGGAAAAATCCATGGTTCTGCCAAAGATTTGATCCCCCTGTAAAGACTGTATGGTGACTGCGGTACACATAACGTCAAACCTCCTGCCATATAAATTAAGTATTACTTTAACTTATGTGACAGATGAGCAATTGGTTTGCGTTTTTCCATGGCGCAACACCAAAGACTGTGAGGAGCACAGGCGGAAGTATTTTACCGCAAAGCTGCCAATGTTCCTTTTGGCACCGAAAGGGCAGGCGGCTTTTTGCCAAGCGGATGGGAAATCCCATTTCCGCTAAAGAGAAGGCTACACAGACTTTGTGCAAACAGAAAGGCGCCCCCATCAAGATGCTGGTGTAGAGCGGGCTGTTCGACAAGCTGGAATACTGCTGTACCTGCGAGCGCTTATGGTAATAACCGCCAGAACTCCTAACAACCTGACTCAAGGCGACAGCAGACACCTCGCAAAGTGTCTGCTGTCATTTGTTTGCCTGTTTTCATGGTAGCGGCGGCTTCTATTCCTGTATCCCGGCAATCCGGGGCAATTTGGAAAAGCCTTGTTCCAAGTCGGCGTCGGTGGGGATGTAGTCGGACATCTCGCCGCTGTTGTGCTTCATATAAGCCGTCATGTCAAAGAATCCGGTTCCGGTCAGGCCAAAGAGAATGGTTTTTTCCTCTCCGGTTTCCTTGCATTTCAGGGCTTCGTCCATGGCCACCTTGATGGCATGGGCCGATTCGGGAGCGGGAAGGATTCCCTCGTGCTTAATGAATACCTTGGCGGCGTCAAAGACTTTGGTCTGCTCCACCCCTCTGGCTTCATCCAAAAAGCCGTCATGGTACAGCTTGGAGATAATGGGGCTCATGCCGTGATAGCGCAGGCCCCCGGCGTGGTTGGGGGAAGGGATAAAGTGTGCGCCCAGGGTGTACATCCGCATCAGGGGAGTGATGCAGCCGGTATCACCAAAGTCGTAGGCGTATTTGCCCCGGGAAAGAGAGGGGCAACTCATAGGCTCCACGGCGATAAAGTGGGGAGACGCTTTGCCCAGCAGCTTATCCCGCATATAGGGGGCGATGAGTCCTCCCAGGTTGGAGCCGCCTCCCGCACAGCCAATGATGATGTCGGGATACTCGCCGTATTTGTCCAAGGCGGCCTTGGCCTCCAGACCGATGATGCTCTGGTGCATCACAACGTGATCCAGCACGCTGCCCAGAACATACCGATAGCCCTCGGTTCCGGCGGCAACCTCTACCGCTTCCGAAATGGCGCAGCCCAAAGAGCCGGTGGTACCCGGGTTTTCTTCCAGAATCTTGCGGCCCACCGCGGTGTTCTGGGAAGGAGAGGGAATCACGCTGGCCCCAAAGGTCTCCATCACGGCTTTGCGGTGGGGTTTCTGCTGGGCGGACACCTTGACCATATACACCTGCAGGGGAATATCAAAGTAGGCTGCCGCCATGGAAAGCGCCGTTCCCCATTGGCCTGCTCCTGTTTCGGTGGTGAGCCCTGTAAGGCCCTGCTGCTTGGCATAATAGGCCTGAGGCGCCGCCGAGTTCAGCTTGTGGGAACCGGAGGTGTTGGCTCCCTCGTACTTGTAGTAGATTTTGGCGGGAGTGCCCAGAGCTTTTTCCAGGCAATAGGCCCGCACCACGGGAGAAGGCCGGTACATCCGGTAGAAGTTTACGATTTCCTCGGGAATATCGATGTAGGGCGTGGTGTGATCCAGTTCCTGAGCGGCACACTCATCGCAAAAGATGGGGCGCAGCTCCTCAAAGGTGATGGGCTTGCCGGTGGCGGGGTTGAGCATGGGATCGGGCTTTTCTTTCATATCGGCCCGCAGGTTATACCACTGGCGGGGCATCTCGTCTTCGGTCAGATAGATTTTGTACGGAACTTCTTGCCTTGTCATTGCTGGTTACCCCTTTCTAAATGTGGTTGGGGGCCAGACAACAACAAAAAAACCCTTGCCCCCGGTTCAGGGACAAGAGTTACAACTCCTGCGGTACCACCCTAATTGGCGATGTTCGCCCACTTTGCGCGCACAGACATGCGCTCTCAACTGATAACGGGTAGAGTCCCCGTCGGAAGCTACTGGGCCTTTGACCTTTCGCTCCGCCCTCATGGGTCCATTGGGCGTCCGCCTCCATACCACGCTTCCACCACCGCGCGGCTCTCTGCAATTTCGGCAAGATGCTTACTTACTCCCACTCAACGGTTTGCTTGCTGTTGCCAAACAGAATATCACAGGAAGGCACGGCCTGTCAAGAGCACCGGTGGGACTTCCCAGCTTTTTATTTAAACCGCTAGCCGAGGGGGGCGGTACTCCCGCTCCCTTCGGCATAAATAATAATTTGTTTGGGGGTAGTGCCAATCTTTACATTCTATTTCTATATAGAATAAACAATTTTAAGATTGGGAACACAGGCTTTGGTATGTAGTCAGCCGGTCAGCAGAGCGGCAAAGGTCTGCCTTCCTGCAATGCCGTCGGGATTGAGGTAGTGATCCCGCTGGAAGAACCGCAGAGCCGCGGCGGTGCGGGGGCCAAACACACCGTCTACCTCGCCGGGGTCGTAACCGTTGAGGATGAGCAGCACCTGCAGAAGAGCCACCAGCCCCCCCTTGCTGCCCAACCCAAAGGGGCGGATGGCGTCCAACGTGCGGGGTCCAAGGATGCCGTCCACGGTGATCTGAGCGTCGTAAGCGCCGTTGAGCTCGATTTGCAGGGCGATCACCGCCGCTTTTTTGGTGGCGGCATCAAAGCGCCCGGTGGGCCGCAGCCCAAAGCCGTAGCGCTGCTCCATCAGCTCCTGAACATCATAGATTTCGTTTTCCACCACCGGAGCGCCGGAGGGCAGAGGCTCGGAGGGGGTGCGGTAGTTGAGCCCAAAGTACATCAAAGCACCCCGGGCAATAGCCTGAGCGTATTGCTCCAGCTTCTCGTCAAACAGGCGATTGTCTTCCTCGTTGTTGATAAATCCCATTTCCAGCAGCATGGCAGGCATGGTGGTGCGGCGCAGCACCGCATAGTTGCCCCGGGAAACCCCGATCATGCGCTGAACCCCTACCTCATCAATTTCGGAAAGGACCAGCTGGGCCGCCCGGCCCGAGGTTTCCAAAGGAGCGGTGAGGTAGATGAAGTTTTCTACCCCCTTGGCTCCTTCGGTTTGTTCAGGAGAAGAGTTTCGGTGCAGAGAGATAAACAGGTCGGCATCGGCCTCGTTGGCCATGCGTGCCCTGTCGGCCAGAGGAACAAAGACATCGGTATTCCGGGTCATCAGCACCTGTACCCCTTGTGCCCTGAGAGCTTTTTCCACTGCCAGCGCCAGACGCAGGTTGTCGTCTTTTTCCCGGCGCCCCTCAAACTGGGCACCGTTGTCCCATCCGCCGTGGCCGGCGTCCACCGTTATCAGCAGATTGGCTGGAGATTCCATGCAGGCATCACGTTCCCTTCGGGTTGTTGTAGGAGCCGAAAAACTTTGACATCGCCGGTCAAATAAGATATACTAAAACAGAACAAAATTACCTTAAAAACCATTTTTTCGGCTATTACAGTATAGATAATCCCACAAAAAGTGTGCTTCAATTTCCAACCGATCTGCAACCCCGCCTGTCCGTTTTTTGGAAGCGTGCAGGCGGTTGGCTTTTACGTTGTGGGAGCCTGAGAAAGGTGACAAAGAGGATGAAGAAAATTCGCATCGCATGCCGGGACAGTGTGGCGGCCGTAGCGCTGGCCCATATAGTGATGCAGGCAATTCGGGATTACGATCCTCTTGTGGTGCCGGAGCTGGTGGTCTGCAAAACCCCTGCCGACAAGCTCTCCCATCTGCCCAAACTGCCTCTGAACCTGAAAAAAGCCCATCTCCGGTGCTGGAAGAGCAGCTGGAAACCGGACAGGCCGATCTGGTGGTGCACCACCTAAAAGATCTTCCCTTTGACGATAACCCCGCCTTTCCCTTGATGGCGATGGGCCGGCGGATGGAACCCGCAGATGCCCTGATCATCCCCTCTAAACGAAGGGAGCCGGACTTTAAGCGGCCTTTGGGCATCGCCTGCAAGCGGCAGAAAATCCAGCTGGCCGAACGGTACCCCGGCTGGAAAACCGGCATCATCAACGGGGATATTCAGGCTCGCCTTTCCGTGTTGGAATCCGGTGTTTATGGCGGATTGATTTTGTCCGCCGCCACTTTGACGGCACTTCACCAGCAAAAGCGGATTTTTGAGCTCCTTCCCTCCTATCAGATGATTCCCACCTGCTGTCAGGGCATCATCGCCGTACAGGGCAGGGTGGGAGAGCGGGTCAACTATCTGGCGGGATTCCACCATGTGGATGCCTGGGATATGGCGTTGGCAGAGCGGGCGTTTGGCAAAGCCATCGGCGGGGAGCGGGACGACACCATGATGGCCGCCGTCACCACCATTAAGGAAAACAAACTGACCATCCAAGGCTTGTTGATTGACGGCAAAGGTAAAATGTGGGAGGGCATGCTGTCCGGTGATCGGGAGGATGCCGTTCAAATCGGAGCCGTCCTTGCCACCCGCCTCAAACTGGATGCCGCGGGACCACAGCCCCACCGGGGCTATCAAGACTAAACGGGGTGCAGCATGAATCTTTTCCAAGCTTTAAGCAGCATCAGACCCCCTTGCCAAACCGCTATGAGGGAAACCCACCACCGGCTGGACACTCTCCTGAAACCTCTGGATAGTCTGGGCCGGCTGGAAAGCCATCTGATTCAGATTTCCGGTATGACAGGCCGCTCCGACTTTTCCTTTTCCAAAAAGGCAGTGGTGGTGTTCTGCGCCGATAATGGCGTGGTGAATCAGGGCATCTCTCAAACCGGGAAAGAGGTAACCGCCCTTGTGGCGGAAAACCTCACCCTAGGCCAAACCTGTGTCTGCCACATGGCCCGGGTGGCGGGGGCCGATGTAATTCCTGTGGATATCGGCATTGATAGCGATAACATGATCCCCGGCGTGCTGG
>CALCSA010000455.1 GCA_937894185.1 uncultured Clostridia bacterium
ATCCAGAGCGACGGCTACAAATCCCTTAATGAAGGCGACAAGGTCACCTTCGACACCGAACAAGATCCTAAAAACAGCAGCAAACTGCGGGCTGTCAACGTCAAACTTGCCTAAAGCAAACGGATGTCGAAAGCCGCCAATCCACGCAGTGGAGTGGCGGCTTTTATATCGAATGTATTTAACACAGAAATGGAGAATCTTACTATCACAAACTTTCAAACATGGAATTTGTCCGAACACTTGTTGCGTGGACTTGCCAAAATGGGATACACACAGCCTTCTCCGGTGCAGGCGGCCGCCATTGGGCCCATGCTGGACAGGCAGGATTTATTGGTTCAGGCTCCGACCGGAACCGGAAAGACCGCTGCCTTTGGCATTCCGGTAGTGGAGCATGTGGATCGCGCCGGCCGCCATATTCAAACCGTCATCCTCTGTCCCACCCGGGAGCTGGCGGTGCAAACCGCAAGAGTCCTCAAGCAGTTGGCCACCTTCAAGCCGGGGGTGCGTATTCTGGCTCTCTATGGCGGTGAGCCGATTGCGCGGCAAATCTCGGCCCTTCGCCGCAGGCCCCAGATCATTGTGGCGACTCCGGGGCGGCTGATCGATCACATCCAACGCCGCACCACCCGCCTCAACCATGTGCAAAGCGTGATTCTGGACGAAGCCGACCGGATGCTGGATATGGGCTTTCGGGAGGACATCGACACCATCCTGCAGGGGATGCCCCAAGAGCGGCAAACCGTGCTCTTTTCCGCCACCATACCCGATGGTATTAAGAAAATCGCGGCGGAATACCAGCAGGATGCCCGGCACATCGCCATCGAGCAGGAAACTCTTACCGTAGAGAAGATTCAACAGTTTTACTGTGAAGTTCGCAGGGACAAAACCCCGGTGCTGCTTGAGCTTCTGCGGGAAAAGCAGTTTGACCTTTCCCTGATTTTTGTAGCCACCAAGGTCATGGCGGAAACCTTGGCGCGCCAGTTGTCCGATGCCGGTTTTCCTGCCGATTCTCTCCACGGTGATCTGAGGCAGTCCCAGCGGGATAAGGTGATGGAGCGTTACCGCAACGGCAAGGTGAGCATTCTGGTGGCAACCGATGTGGCCGCGCGGGGCATCGATGTCAATCAGATTGACGCTGTCATCAACTACGATATCCCCGGTGACTGCGAAAGCTACATCCATCGGATCGGGCGCACGGGCAGAGCCGATCAGGAGGGCTGCGCCTACACCCTTATCTACCCAAGAGAGCGGGGTAAGCTGCAGGGGATTATGCAAATAACCAAAGCTCCCATCCTGCCTATTTCCCTCACCGAGGCGGAGAAACAGCGGGAGTTTTTCCCCCTTGAACCAAACCAAAAGGCTGCAAAGCAGAGTCAAAAGGGCCGATGGGCACAAAAGAAGCGGCGGGATTTCGGCGGTGGCCGAACCCGTCACACCTCTCGCAGGACGAGCCCTTAATACCGGAATCTCCAGACAAAACAGATGTGAGCGCAAATATCACATCTGTTTTATTTTTGATGGTGGCCGCCGGATAAAAAAGATGCAGTTTTGTCTTTTTTATCCGGTTTGTTTGTGTTAGGATGAAACTGAACGATCCATCGCCGGGAAGTTGGAAAGGGGACATCTAATGAAACTGGAAAAGCTGGAGCATGAATTCTCAGTTTGTCGAATTAAGGACGCCGCAGATATTGATTTAACGGATGAGTTTTGCTTTGTGGGTAAAACGGATCAGGAACTCTCGCTGGTTTGCGTCACCCAAAGCGTACCTCAAAACATCGTTGCAAGGGAGGATGGCTGGAAGGGTTTTCGCATTCACGGGGTTTTGGACTTCTCTTTGGTGGGAATTCTATCCCGGATTGCAACGTTGTTGGCGGAACATCAAATTAGCATATTCGCCATATCCACCTATGAGACCGATTACATTTTCACTCGATCGGAACAGTATGGCAAAGCGCTGGACCTGCTAGAGCAAGCAGGATATTCGATTAGCTAGTCATATACAATACATATCCCATGAAATGGAGAGCATCTGTTATGAATGAAAAAGAAATTGCGGAAATTCGCCGCCGCTTTCGTGCCGATAAAAGCAACATCACTCGCATTCGCGGCTGCTACGTCAATGAGAATCGGGAAATTGTGTCGGAACTGAATCAGTTGCTGACTGTGATGTCCCAAGAGGAATCGGAAAGCCTGCTGACGATTCTAAAGAAAACCATTTCCGGCACGGTGGGAAAGAACTTAATCGACATTGAATTCACCACCCAGCAGGTGGTGGGCAGCGAGGAGCACAAGCTGCTGATGGCTCTGCGGGACTCGGCGCTGGAGGATGAGGCGGCGGTGCAAGACTTTTTCAGCCGGGTCATCGAGTCGCTGCATCTGGAGGAAAACTACCTGATTCTGCTGGCCTGCGATAAATACGATGTGCCCGGCTACTCCAAGGACGGCAGCAAGCGGGAGGATTCCTCCGAGGTGTTTACCTATTTTCTGTGCAGCATCTGCCCCGTCAAGCAGACAAAGCCTGCGCTGGGCTACTATGCTCTGGAAAACATCTTTCGCAATATCACGGCGGACTGGGTGGTGTCCCCGCCCGAACTGGGGTTCATGTTCCCCGCCTTTGACGACCGCAGCGCCAACCTTTACAACGCACTCTACTACACCCGTAACATCGCGGAAAGTAATCAGGAGTTTGTCAGCACGATTTTTAATGCCGAAGCTCCCATGCCTGCCGCGACACAGAAGGAAACCTTCCAATCGGTGCTGGAAGAAACCGTTTCCGAAGATTGTAGCTTTCATGTTGTGCAGGCGGTGCATCAGCAGTTGTCCGGTCTGATTGAGGAGCACAAAGTCAACAAGGTGCCGGAGCCTCTGGTCATCTCCAAAAATACGGTCAAAAGCGTGTTGCAGTCCTGCGGAGTTTCCCAGCCCCGTATGGAAGCCTTTGAGGAAAAATACGACGAAGCCTTTGGTCAGCAGGGGGAACTCAGCCCTCAAAACATCATCGACGCCAAACAGTTTGAGGTCCGCACCCCCAATGTCACCATCCGGGTGCAGCCGGGATGCAGCAATCTCGTGGAAACGCGAATCATCGACGGCAGGAAGTACATCGTCATCCGCGCCGATGAAGGAGTCGAGGTCAACGGAGTTAACATCCATATTCAGTAGCGCCGGAGCCAAAGCGAAAGGGTTGCAAAGAAGGGCCGAAACATCCATCCGAGGTGTTCCGGCCCTTCTTTAAAATATCCTCTTTCCGATGGATTATTTCCGAATCTTATCACTGTAAAACGGTTTGACATGATATTTAATATATGATAAAATAAATCAATCATTTTACCTGATTATTATGGATTATATACATATGTTTGGCGTTCGTGCAGGAATACGGTGGTGTGTCCGTGCCTGCATATCATAACAATTGAAAAGGGGAGGTAGCATGAAAAAAACAACATCCGGTCAGTATCTTTAGCAAAGGCGTAACCAAGTCATGAGGAACAACAAAACCTGCGCAAATGTTGCGGCAAAAACTCTATCTGCCTTTGAGGAAGATAGAACCTTATCATGGCCTTGCAGTCTGCCTTTCCGGTGGGAATGATCCCGGAAGGGACAGGGGCTGCTCGTTCACTACTACTTGCGCCGCACCAAGCGGCGCGGATTGGATGGGTTAGTATGGCAGATAAAAATCAAGTCAATGTATTGATAGAATCGGTTGATGAAGAATACATGCTGTCTCCGGTTCCCATGGACAAACGGCGCTCCACCTTTAGCCAGTTGATGGTGTGGATTGGCTTTGGATATGTGGTGACCGGACTGTATGTCGGCGGCGTATTGGCCGGCTTTGGCAATCAGCCCGGGGTGCCGCCCTCCGTTGCTCTTTTGGCCATTGCCCTGGGAATGGGCTCCCTGCTGATTATTACCTTTTTTCTGGGCGTGATCGCCCAAAGGACCGGGCTTAACCTTGCCCTGCTTTCCCGGTACTCCTACGGAGCCAAGGGAATTGTCATCCCCATGGCGGTTATGGCCCTTCTCACCTTTGGCTGGTTTGCCAGTATTGTGGGAATGATCGGGGATATTTGGGGTGGGTTTTTAGGAAACCCCTCCGACATCATCGTCATCGATCCCGCCACCATGGGATTTTCCGGAATCAGCCCCATTACACTGGAAGTCTTTTTAGCCTGCTGGTTCTGGGGGCTTGTGTTCACCGTTTCGGCGGTGCTGGGCATCAAAGCCATTGAAGCGATTGCAACTCCCATCAGCCCGGTGATTTTGATCATCGCCATTTATGTGGGCGTCAAGATGATGAGCGACGGCGGCGGTGTAGGAACCTTCTTCGAAAAAGCCAACCTGCTGGGTGGCCTTGGACTGGGTAAAGCCATTACCGTAGTGGTGGGCAGCTGGATTGCCGGCGCGGTAATGGGCGTTGATCTCTTCCGCTTTAACAAGAGCGTGAAAGCGGTGTTCTGGTGTGCGGCCTCCTGCTTTGTCTTTACCAACCCCCTGCTGAACATCGTGGGATACATCGGCGTGGTGCAGGTGGGACAGTTTAACTACTCCCAGTGGATGCTGGGCATCAGCTTCCTGTTTGCTCTGGTGGGCGTCATTGCCTGGACGGCCTCTCTGTGGACTACCGACAACGGCGAGTTGTACTGCAACTCCCTGTACACCGGCCCTATGCTGGACGCCTTTGGCATCAAGGCTAACCGCAAGGTGCTGGTTGTTATCTGCGGCGTACTGGGAACCTTTCTGGGAGCTATGGCCTTCTATCAAATCTTCTTCGCCAATTTTATCAACGCGTTGGGGGCTGTTGCCCCTCCACTTTGCGCTCCCATTCTGGCCGATTACTTTATAGTCAGCAAGGACAGAGCCAAGTACAATCTGGATTATTTGGAGCGGCAGCCCTCTGTCCGCTGGTCCGGAATCATCTCTTTTGCCATTGGCGGGCTGCTGGGATACATTTTTGAATACGTAGCCCCTCTGCCTCTGGGTCTGCCTTCGGGGCTGGTGGCCATGGCCATCTCCTTTATTGTCTACTCTGTGATTTACGGCCTGACCCCTGACCGGGCAGCCGACGAAGCTTTGGTAGCCCAAAAGGCGTAGCATTCTGTATTTGCATAAGAAAAGAGGCTTTATGACATGAAAAAGGTATTTTTAAACGAGTTTACAGCCCGGGAAGTTCAGGCGCTGTTGAAGCAAAAGGAAAAAGTAACCGCCATCATTAGCTTTGGCTCCTGCGAAAGCCATGGCTGGCACTGCTGCTTGGGGCCCGACTACTTTGTCCCCACCGAGGTGGCAAGGCGGGTGGCCCTCAAGCTGGACAATGTGGTGGTAGCTCCCTGCATTCCCTATGGAACCTCTATCCATTACAATAAGTACCCCATGTCCATCACTTTGCGGTACGAGACAGTGACCGCCATTGCCGAAGATATGATGGAAAGCCTGATTCAAAATGGGATCAAGCGGATTTACATCCTCAACGGCCACGACGGGAACATCCCCTCTCTGGAAATTGCCGCCCACAAAATCAAGAATCAATACCCCGAGGCCAGGATTCTGTATCTGCCCGCCTGGTGGGAGAAGGTGGGGCCTTTGATGGGCGAGCGGTTTGAGGTGTGGAACGGGCTGGGCCACGGCGGGGAAGGGGAGACTTCTATTATGATGGCGGTGCGCCCCGAGCTGGTGGAGCTGGAGTACGCCGAAAGTCAGGTTCCCCACAAGGTCATCGAGATTGGCAGCTCCGCCAATGTGATCTGGGATATTGAGGAGATCACCCAAACCGGAGCCACCGGCGATCCCACCAAAGC
>CALCSA010000456.1 GCA_937894185.1 uncultured Clostridia bacterium
TTCAGAAAATCGGGCTGTACGACACCTATTTTGGCCTGATCTGGGTCTATCAGCTGATCACCATGCCTTTGCTTATCTGGGTGGTTCGCGGTTATTTTGAGGATATCAGCGTGGAAGTGGAACAGGCGGCTCAGTTGGACGGCTACCGGTGGTTCGATGTCTTTTTCAAGACGCTGGTTCCCCTGATTAAACCCGGCCTTGTGGCTTCGGGACTGCTGGCTTTTATCTTTGCCTGGAACAGCTTTACCTTCCCGCTGGTGCTCAGCGGCTTCAACATACAAACCATTACAATAACATCTCTGCGCTACATCGCTTCGGACACAGTGCATTATGGACAGGTGGCAGTGGCGGCACTGATTGCGGTTCTGCCGGAAATCATTGCCTGCCTCTTTATCCAAAAGCATCTGGTCCGGGGACTGAGCTTCGGCGCCGTCAAGGGATAATGGAGGGAATCACATGGCTCGCATAACCCTGGAACGCATTGTCAAGCGCTACGGAAACAATGTAGCCCTTGACGGGCTGGACCTGGATATACAGGATAATGAGTTCTTTGTTCTGTTCGGTCCGGCGGGAGCAGGAAAAACAACCCTGCTTAAAACCATTGCCGGTGTGGAATTCCCTCAGGAGGGGCTGGTGAAAATTGGAGACGAGATCGTCAATCACGTAGAGCCCATGTACCGCAACGTGTCCATGGTATTTGAAAACTATGCCCTGTATCCCCACCTGAATGTATATGACAACATTGCCTCCCCCATGCGCAGCAAGCTATACCGGCAGGACGAGGCTACCATCCGTCAGCAGGTGGAGCGGGTAACCGAAATGATGAAGATTGATCACCTGTGGGAGCGCAAACCCAGCCAGCTTTCCAACGGGCAGCGCCAGCGGGTGGCCATCGGGCGTTGTTTGGTGCGAAGCCCCAATGTGTTCCTGATGGATGAACCTCTGTCTCATTTGGACGCCAAGCTCCGCCATTTTATGAGGGGGGAGCTCAAGGAGATGCAGAGCTCATTCAACTCCACTACCATCTATGTCACTCACGATTATATGGAAGCCATGTCTCTGGCCGACCGCATTGCCGTTTTAAACCGCGGCAAAATCGAACAGCTGGGTACCAGTCTGGAAATGTATTACACCCCCTGCAATGAATTTGTCGCCCGCCTGTTCGGGGAGCCGGAGATCAATATCTTTCCCGGTGAACTGGAGGAGGAAAACGGACGTCTGGGAGTTAGGGCCCTGAGGGAGCAGGAGATAATGCCGATTGAGGAAGATGCCGCGCAGGTCCTGCGGGAACAGGACATCCGTCAGGTAGATGTGGGAATCCGGGGCAACGATATTTCCTTTTCTTTCACGCCCCAAGAAGGCTCTATAGCCGGTACGGTATACGCCAACGAGCCCATCGGCAACAAGGTGGTCATGACGGTGGACATTCACGGCGCCCGCCTGTCCCTTGTGGCTCCCAACGATACGCAGGCCCGTATCGATCAGCCGGTTTACATCCGGCCTGATATGAAAAACGCTATCTTTTTTGACGGACAGACCCAAGAGTACATTACCCGCAGTCAGGCGCAAAGCCACATCCACCCTAAGGGTGTGGCAGTCAGTGAAAGGGGGTGAGGAATTGGCACAGCTGGTACTAAAGAATCTTTATAAGCGTTACGATAATCAGGAAAAATCGCTCTTTCGAAAAAAGAAACCGCCCAATGACTACGCTGTCAAGGACCTGTCCTTTTCCTGTTATGACGGTGAATTTATCGGTATTTTAGGGCCTTCAGGATGCGGCAAATCCACCACTCTTCGCATGATTGCGGGGCTGGAGGCATTCACCGCCGGGGACGCCTATATTGGAGACATACGCATCAACGACCTTAAACCCAAGGATCGCAACATCGGCCTTGCCTTTGAGGATTACGCCCTCTACCCTCCCCTGACGGTTTACGAAAATCTGGCTTTTAACATGAGGGCCAAGGGGAAATCCAACGAGGAGATTAAAAAGGCGGTGGACTATGTGGCCCCCCTCCTCAAGGTGGACGATTTGCTGGAGACGAAGCCTCCTGCTCTTTCCGGCGGGCAAAAGCAGCGAGTCAACATTGCCAGAGCCATTGTCCGCAGGCCGGGACTGCTGCTTCTGGATGAGCCTCTAAGCCATCTGGACGGCAAAATGCGCCAAACTCTGCGGCACGAAATTAAGCGGATGCACCACGAAATTAAATGCACCACCATCATCGTCACCCACGACCAGATGGAAGCTATGTCTCTGGCAGACCGCATCGTTATCATGAAGGATGGGGAACTCCAACAAATGGGCACTCCCTTAGAGGTGTACGATAATCCTACCAACGAATTTGTAGCGGGATTTATCGGAGAACCTCCCATGAACCTGCTTCGCTCTACCATTGCAGCAGCAGGCAGCGGCTTTTTGTTTACCTTTGCCGACAGCGATTTGCGGGTAGAGGTACCGGAGCGGTACGATTCGCTGATTCACCATGGTATGGAGATAACGTTGGGTGTTCGCCCGGTGGATGTCAGAGTAGCTAAAAAAGAAACCGCAGGCAGCTTTGTGCCCATTGCCTTTTACGAAAATCTGGGGGACGAGTGCCGGATCGGTGTGCGGGTAGGTTCCATGCTGCTGAATATGGCCACCCCCGACGCCGTTTACTTTGAGCGGGGGCAAATGGTGCAGCTGGAATTCAAAGCGGAAAAAACCCACCTGTTCCACCCCGGCACCGGAGAGCGAATCCGTTAAATTAATTGATAGAAAGGTGGAAAACAGCCATGAGTGTACCCAAAACAATG
>CALCSA010000457.1 GCA_937894185.1 uncultured Clostridia bacterium
TATCGGCGGGGGCGCCGCCGGACTGACCGCCGGAATTTACTGCGGCCGGGCCAGACTGAAAACCCTGCTGATTGAAAAATCTCTGGTAGGGGGCCTTGCCACCTACACCAACGAAATTGAAAACTACGCCGGCTTTCCCGACGGCGCCACAGGCAACGATCTGATGAACTTATTCCAGAAGCAGGCCAAGCGCTTTGGGGTGACGTTTAAGCTCACCGATGTCAAAGGAGTGCATCTGGAAGGGGAAACCAAGGTGGTGGAAACCTTCCGCACCGATTACCACGCCAAGGTGGTCATTGTGGCATCCGGCGGTAAGCCCCGTCTTACCGGGGCCAAGGGAGAGGATGCCTACCTCTACGACAAGGGTATTTCCTTCTGCGCCACCTGCGATGCGGCAGCCAACACCGGCAAGACGGTAATGGTGGTGGGCAGCGGCGACGCAGCCATTGAGGAGGGCATGTTCCTCACCAAGTTTGCCGATAAAGTCATCGTCTCGGTGATGCACGATACCGGCGTCATGGATTGCAACGAAATCGCCAAGAATCAGGCTCTTTCCAACCCCAAAATGGAGTTCCTCTGGAACACCGTGGTGGAGGAGTTCAGAGGCGGCGAGCGCCTGAACAGCGTTGCCCTGCGCAACGTCAAGACCGGGGAGATCACCGATGTTCCCGTGGACTCCTGCTTCCTGTTCATCGGCTACCTGCCCAACACGGAAATCTTCCGGGGGCAGTTGGACATGAACCGGGCGGGATACCTGCTGGTCAACGAGCGGATGGAAACCAACCTCCCCGGCGTATTCGGGGCGGGGGATGTCTGCGACAAGTTCCTCAAGCAGGTGGCCACCGCGGTGGGAGACGGCGCCATCGCCGGATATTCGGCAGAGCGCTACCTTGCCGAAAGTGAAATCGTAGAGAACCAGATTCTCTGTCAGGGCAAGCCCAAGGCGGTGTATATCTGGAATGCCGTGCAGCCGGAATGCCGGGCGCTGCTTCCGGTGTTTGAGCA
>CALCSA010000458.1 GCA_937894185.1 uncultured Clostridia bacterium
CGACCGTCTGATTTTGGCTCTCATCTACCGCTACGACCATTCCGAGGCTCTGCGTAAGGGCTGTGTGGCGGCCTCGGTAATCAAGAATCTGCTGGTGATGCTGGTGATGGAAGCTCTCTTTCAGATGAACAGGCTGGTGGAGGCCCCTTGGGGCCTGCGGATTTACGCCCTTTCTTCTTTGAGCTGCGTGCTGGAAGCCTATCGGGGCCAGATTCCCCGGCAGCGTAGCACCCTTTCCTATCTGCTGTACTGCAGCTTTTTCCCCCGGCTGGAGGCCGGCCCCCTGCTGCCTTACCGGGATTTTGCCCCCCAGCTGGAGTATCTCAATCCCACTCTGACGGAGATTGGGGGCGGCTTTGGACTGTATCTTCAGGGAGCGGTCAAGGCCGGAGTGCTGGGCCAGTCCCTGCAGGCGACCTACGATGCCTTGCGGGCCTTTCCCCCCGAGGATATGACGGTGGCGGGAACTTGGTGCACCGTGCTGATTCTGGCTCTTTCGGTGTATTACCGGCTGTCCGGCCTTGCGGAAATGGCCCGGGGAGTAGGTCAAATGATGGGAATTACTCTGCCCAAGAACTTTTACTTCCCCTATCAGTCTCAAGGAGTCACCGATTTCTTCCAGCGGTTTAACATCAGCGTTTCCGCTTTTATCCGCAACAATGTTTACCGCCCTCTGCAGGCCGAGGAGGGCAGCGTTCTGGCCGACTGCCTCAACCTCATTCTCTGGGGCGTGCTGATGGGCCTGTGGTTTGGGCTGCGGATCAACTATATGCTGTGGGGCGCTTATCTGGCCCTGTTCCTCATTCTGGAAAAACATGTCTTTCCCCAGATGGCAGATAAGCTTCCTCCACTGTTTATACGGATTTACACCCTGTGTGTTATCCTGTCCAGCTTTACCATTTTCGGCGGAGCTTCTCCCAGAGCCAGTGCCGCCACCATCGCCGGAATGTTCAGCTTTCAGCGGCTGGAACTTTACAATGACCGGCTGGTCTATCTGCTTTCTTCCAACTGGCTGCTGCTGACGGTCAGTTTGCTGTTTTCCACCAGCGCCGTCAGCCTGCTGATGAGCTTTTTGCGCCGGGTTGCGCCCCGCTTTTCCACCCTGCTCACCGCGGCGGTCAACGCCGCTTTGCTGGTGGTGTTCACCATCTTTACCATTCGGGTGGGATAACCCGGGGCCCATTCCATTCTTTTGCCCAAGGAGGTGGGAGTATGAAGCGAATACCGTCGGTTCTGCTGGGAGCGGCGCTGCTTCTGCTGCCCCTTTTCCTTCTGGGAGCAGGGGGCGGTGATTCCGCACCCCTTTCCTCCGCTATCTGGGCGGGAGGCGGCAGGCTGACCTCTTATCTGGAGGGCTACCTCAACCTTCATCTGCCTTGGGTGGACCGCATGGCGGAGTGGAATCTTTCCATCCGGGCCTTTGGGGGCCAGCGGGAGTACAATCAGGTGTTTATCTGCGGGGATGAACTGATTCGGGACATTGATCCCCCGGTGGAGTACTCTCTGCGGGAAAACGCAGCCTCCATTCTGGAGTTTGCCGAGCGGGGAAGTATCCCCACCTACTGTATGATTGTTCCCACCGCCAGTGCTATCCGGCAGCAGAGCCTTCCCCCCTTTACCCAGACCCAGATGGTCAATCAAAAGCAAATCATTGAGGATGTCTACTCCGAAATGGTGGGGCGGGTGACGGTGGCCGACACCTATCCGGTGTTGTTCAACGCCCGGGATCAGTATCTCTACTACCGCACCGAGGATAATCTCACCTCTCTGGGGGGATTTTATCTGTATACCGTGCTGGGCCCCAAGCTGCTGGAGGGAGTGGCTCGTCCCTCTTTGGCCGACTACGACATCGAGTTTGTCAAGAACGACTACTATGGCAGCCTGTATCAAAAATCCCCCTACAAGGATGCCCGGGCCGACAGCTTGGCCATCTTCCGGTACACCAAAAACCCTAGGCAGTATCTGGTGAAGAAGGATCAGGACGGGGCCCTCAAGACCTATCACACTCTGTATCCTCTCCACATGCTGGACCTGAGCCGGGAAATGGATGTTTTTCTGGGAGGGCTCAGCGCCATCACCACCATAGAGGCCAACTCCCCCTATCGGGCCAGCCTGCTGGTGTTTGGAGATAAAACGGCTCTTGCTTATCTTCCCTTTCTGGCCAACCACTACAGCACCGTCACTCTGGTGGATTTGTTCCAGCTTAGCTCACAGGGATACGATTCCATCTCCCTGCTGGATTACGATCAGGTGCTGTTCGGCTACAGCATCGAAACCTTTATGCACTACAACATTCCCTCCCGGGCCAACCGCCTGCTGGATACGCTGGATGACTAAAAGGGCGGGAGGAAACGACAAAGCGCTTCCTCCCATTTATATGATCGCAAAAGCCCCTTTGGAACAGGCTCTGCGTTCAGGCGGACTATTTTCCCGACAGTTATCTATATGCCAATTGCCGTGGAAGGGTGACATCGCAACCGCTTTGTGGTATAATATTCGCCAAGCAATTAGGATGTTTTTGCCGTAGTAGACGGTAGTTTTGCCGGATTCCGGGGGCGGGGGCTAGCTCCGTAAGCCGGAGGTGACTTTTCTTCCGCAAGGAGCAGCGCAGCCACACTTGCCCCTCGGGCCGTGGCGGGATCTTATTCCGTAAATCGGAACGGACTTTTCTTCCGCAAAGGGAACTGCGGAGCCAGCTTGCCCCTCGGGCCGTGGCAGGGGCTTGGCTCCGGTAGCCAGAACGGACTTTTCTTCCGCAAAGGGCATTGCAGCGCCAGCTTGCCGCTCAGGCCGCGGCAGGGCCCCTCCTTTTGCTCGTGCAAAAGGAGGCAA
>CALCSA010000459.1 GCA_937894185.1 uncultured Clostridia bacterium
CGCGTACCCATGTGCGCAGGGGTATGTAAACCGGCACAGGCCGGTAGGGGGGCGAAACCGTCAATTTAGCTTCCTGAGCTGATCCAGCAGGCGGTCCGTGAGGGCGTCCACCTTTTTAAAATCGGTGGCGGCTACATAATATTCCTCCAGCTGATCATGGAGTTCTTTGGCTTCCCGCAGCAAAGCCTCGGCCTGGTTTACCATTTGAAGGGTGGCCTTGCGGTTAAAGGTGAGCCGCTTTTTACCCTCTTTGAGCTTGCTGCTGTCGGTAAAGCGCTGGCAGTTGATGATGCGGTATGGGTCAACTTCCATCGAAAAATCGTGGAAGCGGTTGGAGGTTAAAAAGCCAATATCCAAAGCGGGGATAAACAGCTGCTCCAGCTTATCAAAAGGCCCCAGGGGACAGTAGCAGGAAATGACATCGAATCCCGCGGCCAGGGCCTTGGAGCGGAGGTAACAGAGCATCAGGCGGGAAACGGCGCCGTACTCGTCATTGATCAGGAAAAGGTGCTTGGCCAGCAGCTTGGCGGTGTCGGTGTACTGAACGATGCCCTTGTTGGTGACAGCGGTGAGGAAGCGAACTTTTTCGCTGCCGGTGCCGGAACATTTGCGCCCCAACTCCCGCTCGGAAAGGCGGCTTAAGTAGCCATTGAGCTTGGCAGTATCCACACAGCCCAAAGCAATGCGGTAGCTGTCTCCCATCAAGGAGCTGGCAGCCGCTAAGAAACGGCAGCAGTATTCGTGGCATTTGGAAGAGCGGGTAGAAAGGGCGATGATCTCTTCCCGGTTATCGTGGAGGGCGCCGGCATCCCAGCAGGAGGTGAGATCCACCAGAGACTCCACAGCGCCGGGATACTTTGGCTCCAAGGTGTGGGGAGGAGTGCCGTCGGCAATGGAAAAGCGCTTGGAAGGAACCACAAGGCCATCCAGGCTGTCCACGCTGGAGGAACAGTGGATATACTCTATTTCCCCGGAGCCGTCATCAAACTCCTGAGCTATCTTTTTTATTAAGGTAGACTTTCCGCTGCCGGGGCCACCTTTGATTATGTAGGTGCGCCATCCCGACAAAGGATCGGTCAACTGGTCATATCTCGAAACAAATCCCTGGGGTGTATTAGCTCCCAGAAGAAATCGCAACTTTTTTCCCTCGGG
>CALCSA010000460.1 GCA_937894185.1 uncultured Clostridia bacterium
TTTCTAGGGAGGCTGTATGCCTTGTCCACCATGATTAGAACCGAACAGTTAAGTCACATCTATTCCCAGGGGACCGTCTTTGAGCAGGCGGCCATCCGAAATGTGAATCTCAAGATTGAAAAAGGGGAATTCGTCGGGGTAATCGGCCACACCGGCTCGGGAAAAAGCACCCTGATTCAGCACCTCAACGGCTTACTGCGGCCCACTTCCGGCAAGGTGTACATCGGCGGGGAGGATATTTGGGCAAAGCCCAAGGAAATCCGCCGCTTCCGCTTTCAGGTAGGGCTTGTCTTTCAGTATCCCGAGTATCAGCTCTTTGAGGACACTGTCTATAAGGACATCAGCTTCGGGCCTCGGAATATGGGGTTGAACGAAGAAGAAATTGACCGCAGAGTGCGGCAGGCCGCCGCCTTTGTGGAACTGAAGGAAGCTACCCTGCAAAAATCCCCCTTTGAACTTTCCGGGGGGCAGAAGCGCCGGGTGGCCATTGCCGGAGTGATTGCCATGAGCCCCGACGTGCTGATTCTGGACGAGCCCACCGCCGGACTGGACCCCCGGGGCCGGGACCGGATTCTGGGGGAGATCAAGGAGTATCATCAGCAGCAGAAGGCCACAGTGCTGCTGGTGTCCCACAGCATGGAGGACATCGCCCGGTACGCCTCCAAGGTGTTGGTGATGAATCAGGCGGAGGTCTTTCTTTACGACACGGTGGAGGCTGTCTTTTCCCGTGGGTCGGAGATGGAGGAGATGGGCCTGAACATTCCCCAGATCACCCGGATTTGCAGGCAGCTGGCGGAGCAGGGAATTCCCATCAGCCCCCAGACCTACACCGTGGAATCCGCCAGAGATCAAATTCTCGGTATCCTGCAAAAAAGGGGGGTGAAGTAATGGCCCTCACCGATATTTCCATCGGCCAGTACTTCCCCGGCAATTCCCCCGTCCACCGGATGGACCCCCGGATGAAGCTGGTGCTCACCCTTGTCTATGTGGTGATGCTTTTTCTGGCGGGGAACTTCCCCTCACTGGCGGTGGGAATTGTTTTGCTGCTGGTGGTCTATCCCATTTCCCGCATCCCCCTTGCCCTGATCCTCAAAAGCGTCAGGCCCATTGTTCCCATTGTGCTGTTTACCGGCATCCTCAACATGTTCTTTGTCAAGGGGGACCCCCTGTGGACCTTGGGCTTTCTCTCTATTTCCCGGGAGGGTCTGGAGATGGCCGCTTTGCTGGCCCTGCGGATTCTCTGCCTCATAGCGGGAACCTCTCTGCTTACCTACACCACCTCTCCCATTGCGCTGACGGATGGCATTGAGCAGCTGTTTTCCCCCCTGAAAAAGTTGGGGGCTCCGGTCCACGAGATCGCCATGATGATGACCATCACCCTGCGGTTTATCCCCACCCTGATTGAAGAGACCGACAAGATTATGTCGGCCCAAAAGGCAAGGGGAGCGGATTTGGAATCCGGTGGGCTGTTCCAGCGGATGAAGGCTCTGCTGCCCATCCTCATCCCCCTGTTTGTCTCGGCCTTCCGCCGGGCGGAGGAGCTGGCTCTGGCCATGGAGTGCCGCTGCTATCACGGGGGAGAGGGCCGCACCCGGATGCACACCCTGCGTCTTGGAACCGTGGATGTTCTGGCGGCTTTACTGGTTGCGGCGTTTCTGGCCGCCACCATCTTCTTTTCGGCAACGGGTGCAGGCGGATGAAGCGCAACCTGCTGCTGACCCTGCGGTTTGTGGGAACCCGCTACCACGGCTTTCAGGTGCAAAAAAATGCCCGCAGCGTCTGCGCCGTCTTTCAGGATGGGGTGGAGCAGGTGATGGGTGCCCGCTTGGATGTCAAGGGCTGCTCCCGCACCGACGCAGGGGTTCACGCCGCCATGTACTGCCTGTCCATGGAGGTGGAAAAGCCCATTCCCTGTGATAAGCTGGTGCTGGCTCTCAACCGGTATCTGCCGGAGGATGTGGCGGTAACCCACTGCCGGGAGGTGGACTTTGATTTTCACGCCCGGTACAGCTCCACCGGCAAGGAATATGTGTACAAGCTCCTCAACTCCCGGGTGAGAGACCCCTTTTCGACAGATTTGGTCTACCGCTGGGGGTATCCTTTGGAGGTGGAGATGCTTCATCGGCAGGCTCGGGATTTGGTGGGCCGCCACGACTTTGCCGCCTTTCAGGCTGCCGGCAGCGATGTTGCGGATACGGTGCGCACCATCCACTCCTTTGGGGTGGAGCGGCAGGGGGACCTTGTGCTCTTTACCGTAAGGGGAGACGGCTTCCTCTACAAAATGGTGCGGATTATGGTGGGAACCCTGATGAACATCGGAGCCGGACGGCTGCCCCAAGGCTGCCTGCCCCGGATTCTGGAAAGCCGCAGCCGCCAGCAGGCGGGCAAAACCGCCCCGGCCTGCGGCCTGTATCTCAACCGGGTGTTTTACGACCTGCCGGGATGGGATGCTCTGGACCCCCTGGAATAACCATTGTGTTTTTGCTTCTGATCACACAGATAGGATGATCGCACCCCATGAGCAATGCCATGGATTTTAATAAAATCCGAAAAAAACGTAAGCGCACCCAACTGTTTAAACGAATGGGGGTGCTTTTGGGTCTTGCGCTGATTTTGCTGGTGCTTCTGTCCCTCAACGACATGCTGGTGCAGGAGGGCGCCCTGACCCGGATGCGGGACTTCTTTGGCGGCATGGGTGGCAGCGGCTACCCCATTCCCGCTCCGGGGGGAGTGCTGCGGGAGGTGATGGCCCTGGATGGAGACGTGGCGGTGCTCAACGACACCAACCTCTACCTCTACAACAAAAAGGGCAAGGAGCTGCTAAACCTGCAGCGGATGAGTGACAACACCATCGCCCTTACCGCGGGAGGCCGGATTCTCACCTACGAGCTGGGGGGGACCCGGTACAAGATACATACCCGCCAAAGCCTTCTGCTGGAAGGGGAACACGAACACCCTATCACCGCCATGGCACTGGGGGAGCGGGGGGACTACGCCGTCGTCAGCTCCTCCAAGCAGTACGCCGCTCAGGTGACGGCCTACAGCCCCCGGTTTGAGATGGCCTTTCAGTGGTCCTCCAACGAGCTGGTCACGGGGGTGGCGCTGCATCCCAAGGGAGGCGGGATGGCGGCGTCCAGCGTTGGCGCGTGGGAGGGCGTATTGCGCTCCTCGATCTACTTTTTTGCCTTTAATACCGACAAGGAACTGGCAAAGGTGGATTTTACCGATCAGCTGATTCTTTGGATGGCCTATCTGGGGGATAATCAGATCGGCGTTCTCACCGACAAGAGCTACCACATTCTGGATGGGCAGGGCAACCTGCTGGCCGAGCTTTCTCTGGCGGGGGAGCGGCCGGTGGCTCTGCGCAGCAACAAGGGAGAGCTGCTGCTCCTCTGCGAAAACCCGGAGGCCCGCAGTCAAACCCTGCTGCTGGTGGATTCCAAGGGCAAGGAGCTGGGCAGGCTGCATCCCGGGCAAAAGGTGCGGGATATGCAGGTAGGCGGCAGTGTCTACCTTCTCACCGATGACGGAATTGTGCGCTGCGACAAAACCCTTTCCCCCGTGGCAACCTCCCCCATAACGGGAGTCAACCGCATTTTGCTGGCCAATCAGGTGCTTTACGGCTTTACCGCCGAGGAAATCCAGATGCTGGATTCCCACGGCACCGCTCTGGCCCAAGACTCATCAACCCCGTAAGAAACCTTCTTTCCTCCCTGTTAAGGAGACTGATTTATGAACGCTTCTTTCAGCTGGCTGGGTTGGGACTTATTGGCCCTGCTGATCATTGTGCTCTTGGTGTGGGACTGTGCCCGCAAGGGATTCCTATGTAAATTTTTAGGTTTTCTGGGTGCTGTGGCGTCAGCTGCCGGCGCCGCGTTTTTGAGCGGACCCGCCGCCCTTTGGCTCTATCAGGTTCTGGTGCGGGACGCCATACGGGCGACTCTTTCCCGCCGGATTGCCAGTTCTCTGGAGGAGGGCCTGACTGCTTCGGGGGGGCTTTTGTCCGCAATGCCGGGCTGGGCTTCCCGCATGGCCGGGGGAACCGACCTTCCCCTGCCCGGCGCGCTGGATCAAGTGATGCCGGCGGTGGAAGAGCTCATTGATGCCGTGCTGGCTCAGCCGATTCTCATGCTGCTGCGAGGACTGTGCTTCTTTGTGCTCTTTACCCTGTTTTCTCTGCTGGCCCGGTATCTGGCCCGGATGTTCAGCGGCATCAACGGCCTGCCCCTCATCGGCTCGGTGAATACCGTGCTGGGCGGGGCCTTGGGAGTGGGGGAAGCCCTACTCATCCTTTACCTGATGGCGGTAATCGGCCATGTTTATGTGGCTTACAGCGGCGGCGGAACGGGGCCCTTTACCGACAACGCCATGGGCGGCGGCTTCCTATTTGGCTTCTTTTACCGCATGACGGCCTAAAAGCAGGCTGCCGGAATAAATTTTCTCAAAAGCTGTAATGTTTTTGTCGTCATCGGGGTTATTCTTTATGAAGCCACTGATATGATATACCCATATAGCTTGCAAACCGCTACACGATTTGGCAGCTATACGACTATCACAAGTCTGCGCGTGGCTTTTGAGTATCGCCGGAGCGCAGCGGCAGAATGGACGATAGAGCATGAAACGTAAATTTTCTTGGATAGCGGCAATTCTGATTCTCAGTCTGATGGCGGCGGGGTGCTCCAGCGCCCACCGCGGCGCTGCCCCCAGTGCCACGGCTGCGGCCAGCGACATGAGCCATAATATGGCGGGGGACTTTGCCGCGATGGCGGAAGAACAGGGCTATGTCGGCGAGATGGCCCAGAGTCCCATGATGGAACCTGAGTCGGCCAAAGGCGACGTGCTGCCCATCGAACCGCCCGGCGGAGTGGGTGATCCGGCGGTAAACCCCAACGAGACCAACCGCAAGATCATCTATACCGCCGATGTGGGACTTCAGACGAAAGAATTTGACGAGGGTCTTGACTGGATCAAAGAGCTGACCCAGCGGTATCAGGGCTTTATTCAAAGCTCCAGCGTTCAGGGCCGGAACCTATACGACCGGGACGGCCGACAGGGTGCCAGAAGCGCCCACTTTACCCTGCGGATTCCGGAAAGCGGTATGCAGGGCCTGCTGGACGAGCTGAAAGGCCAATTTAACGTCAACTACAACAACATCTACAGCGACGATATTACCGCCGCCTATTTTGATACGCAGGCTCGGCTGGATTCTTTGCGGGTGCAGCAGGAGCGTTTGATGGAGATGCTGGGGCAGGCGGAAGATGTAGAGTACCTGCTGGAGGTGCAGAAAGAACTGGCCCGGGTTGGCTACGAGATTGAATCCCTCACCTCCTCCCTCAACCGGATGAAGGATTCGGTGGCCTATTCCACCGTCAACCTTTCCATTGAAGAAGTGGTGGAGTACACCTCCCCCCAGACCATCCACACACCCTTTCCAGAGCGGGTGGGCAACACCTTTGAAAGCGCCTGGAAGAACTTCGTCGCCTTCTGTCAGGATTTTGTCCTGTGGCTGGTATCGGTGATCCCCTTCCTGATCATCATCCTCCCTGTTGCTTTGATCATTACGGTGCTGGCCCGCCGCAGACCCTCCGGCAAACAAGGGGGTCGCAATCCCCGGCTGCCGCACCCCTTCCGCAAGGAGTCCAAGCTTCCAGAGGAGCAGAACACACCGGACGACAACCGGCCGGAGGAATAATAGCCCCGATCAGGGGAAAGTTTCCTTTGCGGCGGTCCGAGCTGTGACCATGATCGTTTTTTAGATAACAAAAGGATGCCGGATGCGGTATCCTTTTGCTTTTGGGGGGATTAGTGCCCGGATTGATGGGGAAGGGGCGCTTTTGGTTGACATAAGAGGCAAAAATGTATTAGAATAAGGGGTACTGTTTGATCGTTGACTACATAGAAAAGGGAGGGCGGAATGTCTATGCTCAAGGTGACTCTCATCGCCCATACGCCCAACCCGGAGCAGCTGGTGGCCGCCGCCGCCAAGCTCTGCTACAGTCCCGCCACCATTGATGAGCTGCTGGAGGGCCTCACACCGGAAGTGACGGAGGGCTTTCTCAAGCGGCTGACCGACCTTGGGCATCAAAGCCCCTTGGAGCACGCCTCCTTTACCTTTGGCATCGAGGGAGTGTCCCGCACCCTGTTGGCTCAGATCACCCGGCACCGGATTGCCTCTTTCAGCGTCCAAAGCCAGCGCTATGTCAGCGAAAGCGGCTTTGACTGCGTTATCCCCCCCGCCATTCAAGAAGACGAGCAGGCCCTTGCCGCCTTTAAAACATCCATGGCCCAGGCAGGGGAGGCCTACGACAAAATAGCGGGCCTTCTGGAGCAAACGTATCTCTCTCAACTGACGGAGGACACCCCTTCCGCCCGGCGGAGTGCAAGGTCCAAAGCCAACGAGGACGCCCGGTTTGTATTGCCCGGCGCTTGCGATACCAAGATGATTGTCACCATGAACGCCCGCAGCCTCCGGAATTTTTTTAGCCTGCGCTGTTGCAGCCGGGCCCAGTGGGAAATCCGCCGGCTGGCCGACGAGATGCTGCTTTTGTGCAAGGAGGCTGCCCCTCTGTTATTTGCGGGGACGGGTCCCGGCTGTGTGGGCGGCCCCTGCCCCGAAGGCGCCATGAGCTGCGGCAAAATGCGGGAAATGCGCAGCCGCTACAACAAAAACACCAAGGAGGAGTAATCATGGGCCATTTGGCAGTGATCGAGGGACTGGATGGCAGCGGAAAAGCGACCCAAGCCACTCATCTGGCCGCCTACCTGCAAGAACTGGGGCAGACGGTACGGCACGTGGCCTTTCCCAACTACGACCACGAATCTTCGGCGCTGGTCAGGCTTTACCTTTCGGGGAGCCTTGGCAGTCCCGACGAGGTAAACGCCTATGCGGCCTCCAGCTTTTATGCCGCCGACCGGTATATCAGCTTTACCTCCCAATGGAAAAAAGATTACGATGCGGGACATACTATAATCGCCGACCGCTACACCACCTCCAACGCCGCCCATCAAATGTCCAAGCTGCCCCGGGAGGAATGGGACGACTATCTGGACTGGGTGGAAGATTACGAGTATGAGCGGCTGGGTTTGCCCCGGCCCAATGTGGTGATTTATCTGGATATGGACCCGAAGATTTCCCACAAGCTGCTTATAAAACGGGGCAATCCTCAGGACATCCACGAGCGGGATCTGGATTACCTCATCCGCTGCCGCGAGGCGGCTCTGTATGCCTGCGACAAGCTGGGCTGGCGCAAGATCGCCTGTGACGACGGCCGCGATCCCCTGCCTGTTATGACCATCTTTGATCAGGTCAAAGTCTTTACCATGGATATCTCGTTTTGAGGATTTAAACGGCTCTGCTTTGAGCGGGCAAAGCCGTGGTGGCCGGACAGGCCTTTCTTCATAACCGCCGACTTGGGCGGACAACGAAGTTTTGACCAGCTATTTAACCTTGGAACTGGCGAAAGGATAAGACAATTCATGTTGGATCTGCAAGCAATATCCCTTTCGGACAAAAACTGGATGCAGCCTCTTTACGACCGCTCGGGTTTTCGTTCGGAAGAATACAATTTCACCTTCAACTATTTGTGGCGGGAGATTCTCTCTTACAAAGTGGCGGAGCTTAACGGCTTTCTAGTGCAGAAAAGTGACAGCAGCCGGCCCGCTTACCTATATCCCGCCGGCAGCGGCGACGTAACCCCCGTGGTGGAGGCTATGCTGCGGGATTCCAAAGACTGCGGCCACGGCTTTGCGTTTTACACCGTGCTGGCCGAGCAAAAGGCCCTGCTGGAAACCCTTTTCCCCGACAAGTTCGACTTTATCCCCATCCAAAAGTACGACGACTACATCTACACCACCGAAAGCCTGGCCACTCTGGCGGGCAAAAAACTCCACGCCAAGCGCAACCACATCAACCGCTTCAAAGTGGAAAACCCCGACTGGAGCTACGAGGCCATCACTCAGGACAACATGCCGGAGGTGGTCTTGATGAGCGAGGGGTGGAGCCGGATCAATGCCTGCAACTCTCAAAAATCCCTGCGGGAGGAAAGCCACGCCATGCGCCATGCCCTCAACGACTACTTTGCTCTGGGGCTGGACGGCGGACTGATTCGGACCGGGGGCAAGGTGGTGGCCTTTTCTATGGGGGACAGGCTCACCAACGACACCTATCTGATCCATCTGGAAAAAGCCTTTACCCACGTCAACGGCGCTTACGCCATCATCAACCAGCAGTTTGCCCAACACAACTGTCAGGATTACACCTACATCAACCGGGAGGACGACTCGGGGGATGAGGGATTGCGCAAGGCAAAGATGAGCTACCGCCCCATTATGCGCACCGAAAAATACGCCGCCCGTTGGCGGGGATAATCCCAAAGCAAGACACAGCTTGGACGATGTTATTTACCATAAATCCATCTGCACCGAGATGGCACCCGTAGGAGGATTTTTCCTATGATTGGCAGAGCTGACGGGGCCATGCTGCCCCGACTGAGACAGATCTGGCAGACATGCTTTAATGATACTCCAAAAGGCACCGAGTTTGTTTTTTCCCATTTGCTCCACCCGGACCAGATGCTGGTGTACACCGATGAGGAAAGCCGCCCCGCGGCTATGATCAACTGGAAGCTGCTTCCCTTTACCACACCCACCGGCAGGATAATGGGGGCGTACATTTTTGGGGTGGCCACTCTGCCCCAATACAGGGGCAAAGGCATTTCCCGCCGGATGATGAGCCATCTCCACGAGATGCTCAAGGGGGAGGGTGCAGCGCTTTCCTGCCTGATTCCCGCCAGCCAATCCCTCTTTGACTTCTACGGCGGACAGGGGTTTGAGCCCTTCTTCTCCTACCGATTGGCAGAGGTGGCGGCGGAGGAGATCGATATGGATTCCCCGGAGGGGACTCTGACTCCCACTTCTCTGGAAATTCTGGAGCCTCTACGCAATCAGGCCTTTGCCGGGCGCAGCCTGTTTGGAGTTTGCGGAGCAGGACAACCGCTTTTACGGCGGCGAAACGTTGGAGGTTTCCTGCGGGGGCCGCGGGGGCTACGCCGTCTGCCAGACGCAGGAGGAAGGTACTCTCCTAATCCGGGAGGCGGTGGTGGACCGGGAGGATGTAGCCAGCCTTTTGGCGGCGCTTCACCACCGGTATGGAGCCAAGCGCTATCAACTGCGGCTGCCCTTGGACTTCCCCGGAAAACTGCCCGGAAACGATACTCCCTTCGCCATGGTAAAATGGTATGACGAAACCCTGAGACAGCCGACTCTCGGCAAACCGGAAAAAGCCTCCTGGTTTGCGTTCGGCTTGGATTGATGAAGGAGGATTCATCTGTGATTTACATTTTCTTCGCCCCCGGCTTTGAAGAGATTGAGGCAATTGCCACTCTGGATATTCTGCGCCGGTCCGAATTGAAAGTTCAGTCGGTGGGGGTGGGAGGCAAAACGGTGAAGGGCGCTCACGGCATTCCTGTCATCTGCGATGTGACAGACGCCGAAATCAGCCTTGCCGGCCTTGAGATGATCATTCTGCCCGGCGGTATGCCCGGTACCTTGAATCTGGAAAAGTCCCCCGTCGTCAGGACAGCTTTGGAGCATGCTGCGGAAAAAGACCTGTGGGTAGCCGCTATCTGCGCAGCACCCTCGATTTTGGGACATATGGGCATGTTGGAACACAAGCGGTTTACCTGCTTTCTCGGCTTTGAGCAGGAAGTAGAAAACGCACATCACACCACGGAGCGGGTGGTGCGGGACGGAAAGCTCATTACCGGCAAGGGACCGGCCTGTGCCATTGAATTTGCTCTTGAAATTGTAGCGGCTTTGGCTGGGAAGGACAAAGCCGCCCTGCTTA
>CALCSA010000461.1 GCA_937894185.1 uncultured Clostridia bacterium
AAGAGACTGCCAACAACGAAAAAGAACACGCCAAAATCTGGTTTAAGCTGCTCAACGGTGGCGACATCGGAACCACCACCGCCAACCTGCTGGACGCTGCCGGCGGCGAGCACTACGAGTGGGAAGAAATGTACGCCTACATGGCAAAAGACGCGGAAGAAGAAGGCTTTACCGATATTGCCCGGCTGTTCCGCTCGGTAGGCGCTATCGAAAAGCACCACGAGGAGCGCTATCTGGCTCTGCTGCACAACATCGAGCAGGGCAAAGTGTTTAAGAGGGATAACGTGCAGTTCTGGATCTGCTCCAACTGCGGCCATATCCACGAGGGAACCGAAGCTCCCCCCAAGTGCCCCGTTTGCGATCATCCTCAGGCTCACTTCGAAATCAACAAAATTAACTACTAAGTCACATTTTTCCAGTTGCCCCGATGCAGCAAAAGGTGCCTGTCCCGGCCACTGATTAGCTGGAATATCATCGGGGCAACCACCCCTTTTTGGAGGCTTTTATGGAAATCGTCAAGCTGTTGCTTCTCACCCTTCTCCCCGCTGTGGTTTTGGGCTGTCTGGTGGGAGTTTTTGCCGGAAGGCACAAGGTTAAAAAAGAAGCGGGGCAGATTCGCTCGATCCTCAACACCCGTCAGCGTGTTCTGTATTCCGTCAGCATTTTAGTTGGTATTTCCTGTATTCTATTTGGGATTCTTTATACGCCCAAGCAGGATATGGGGGATATGGGAATGGATTCCGGCTTCTATGACGATTCCGGCATGATGGAACCCGACATGAATGAGCCCGCCGCTGAAGTGGGCCTTTTGGAGAACCCCGGCGGGGAGATGATGACTGTGGAGGAAGAAGCTCTGCCAGATGAGCCCATAGACTTTGAAGAAGATGCGGCCGACAGTGAAGACGACGCAGACCAAGCCCCTTCGGAGGAAGAAGTTCCCCAGCCTGAAACCGAAACGCAGGCCGCCGACCACACTGTTGCCGCTGCCCGTCCCGCACGGCAGGCCACTGCGTCTGCCAACCGTGCCGCCGTTTGGGCGGGATAAGGCTTCCCATATTATGGGGTAAATGCTGTTTTTTAAAAACGTCCCGGATGATTTCGGGTCGTTTTTGTGTTTCACCAACAATTGCATGTTTTTCCCCCGGGCTTTTTCATATAACTAAACTTTAGAATGAAAAAAGCTTGGAGGGATTTTATGCCTGTCCGATTGATTGCTCTGATCCTTTGTTTTCTGCTTCTCTTTTCGGTGGGGGTCTATGGTTCTCAGCCCGAGGAGCACACCGTCGACATCAAATGGGTGGATTTCACCATCCCCTCCTCCGCCATGAGCAAGGCCATGGATTTGGATCTGGAAAGCTACGGGGAATCCATCCATCTGGACTGGATTTCCATTCTGGCTATCCTGGGAACCCGCTATGGCGGCGACTGGTCCCATTACAAGGCAAAGGAAATGGACAAGGTCGTTCAGCGCCTGCGGGAAGGTGAGCCCCCACAGGAGATTCTTTCAGGCTATCAGAATTACGATTATTATTATACCGCTTACAATGCCGTTTTGGGTAACTTTTTGGGAATCCACCAACGGGAGGTTCCCAACCGTGAAAATCCCGGTGAAGTCTTATTGCGGGAGCAGTACGGCCTCAAGGTCTACTCCCCCATTGCAGAAAACTATGGATTCAGCCACTTTAAGGACTTTGGAACCTCCCGCAGCTACGGATACCGGCGTCAGCATTTTGGCAACGATCTTTGCGGCACGGTGGGCACACCCATTGTGGCGGTGGAAGGCGGCGTGATTGAGGAGCTGGGCTGGAATCAATATGGAGGCTGGCGGGTGGGAATCCGCAGTTTTGACCGGCTGCGCTATTACTACTACGCCCACCTGCGCAAAGATCATCCTTGGCCGGAGCATCTGGAAAAGGGAATGCCGGTACAGGGAGGAGACGTCATCGGCTATCTGGGAATGACCGGCTATTCCACCAAGGAAAACGTCAACGGCATGAAGATTCCCCACCTCCACTTTGGAATGCAGCTGGTGTTTGACGAAAGCAAAAAGGATGCTCCCACTCAGCTTTGGATTGATGTCTACGAAATCGTCGAGCTGCTCAACCGCAACCGGGCCACCGTCGTCCGGAATGAGGGAAACAAGGACTACGCCAGAAAGTACCGTCTCTTTGATATGCATCTTCCCTATTGCGATGACTAGCAAGCCGAATTCTGCTGTCCTGCAAAAAGGTCCATGAACAGCGAAGACACCCGCACGATTGGGATGCGGGTGTCCTCGCGGAAGTATGGTTGAAACCCCAAATAAGGGGCTGGTCTTGCCATAGAGGCAATCAGTCCGTCACCGCTCCGGGAGGCAGCTGGCCCAAGTTGCGGTAGTAGTTGTTGGCTTGAGAGGTAAGAGCGGTCCATGTGGCGCATCCCACAATGCCGTCGGGCGAAAGCCCGTTCTGCCGCTGAAATGCCTGAACCGCACCTCTGGTTTTGGGGCCAAAGACGCCGTCAATGCCCACGTTGTAGCTTCCTACCGTCTCCAAAGCATCCTGTAGGGTGGCCACATATACCCCGCGCATCCCCTCCCTTAGCAGCGGATACCCCGCCGAACAGGCAGGAGGCCCCAGCCGTCGGTCAAGATGAACCCACGTGGGAGTGAGATAAGCAGGCTCCACATAGCCCCAAACCCCCAGACTCTCGGCCAGATTACGCAGTTGATCCCGCTGGTCATTGTCCAGATTTTGTGCTACATCAAAGGCAACTCCGGCATAGTGCTGGGATTGGTCTGCGTGCCCTCCTTCCCCAATGCGCCGGAAGGCATATCCCACATAAATCGGCCTGCCCCAAGCAGAGCGGGTCTGATTCCAAGCATGCATGGCTCTGCGGTCGGTCCAGACAATGCCGGATTTTGATTTGCCGCGAAATTCTCCCACCGTCAGCGTATTGCCCTGTATATAGGGCATGGCCTGATAAAGCTCCCGGTTATAGCGCTCCATCCGACCGGTCTGATTGTTGTAAACCAGTACCGTAATCATATGTAAATCCTCTTTCCCATACAATTTTGCGTAATGTGATGTAATACAATATATGCGCACCGGGTAAATGGGTGAAAGACGCCGGGAGCTTCCTTTCCGGAAACGAACCTGAGTCCATTCAGCTTTTAAGGGAATCCTATCCGGGAAAAAATAAAAAGAAACCGGACAGATTTTCGTCTGTCCGGCCTTATCAATTTGAGGCTATGCCGTGGCGTAGCGATTGCTGGCCACATCCACCAATTCCCCGCTTGCGTCTACTGCGTGAAACTGCTTTTGTGAATACTGCTTCCACAAATCGTAAAGAACACTTTCGTGGGAACTGGGCATACCGGTTACCACTGCCAAACAGTCATACTGAGCAATGGTTTCCCGCATGACCGCCAGCTTGTCACCGGTAAAGACAATCCGCATGGTGGCTCCTACCTGTTTGGCTAGATTATAAAGGTAATCAATGGCCTCGGGGTTCAGCTCATATTCGGAATCCAGGATTTCTATAATGTTCAGCTCGGTTTGGGTTTCTTCCGCCACGATACGGGCTGCATAAATAATCCTGTCGCAACTGTATTGATTGGTGACAAAAACTACGGTTTTAGCCATGGTATTCCTCCTTGCCATGTCACTGGTATCGGGATGTTCCGCCCTTAACCGGCGGGGTTGCAGTTTGGGTAGTCCTTTGGCGCTCACGCTACCCGATATCTCTATTATAGTGCAAATTTGTGAATAATCTATGATAACTCCACGAATAAATCCCATTTATGCTGTAAGTTTTTTACTATTTGCGGGAAATAGCCTTCACCATGTGATGACTATTACTTAGTGTTTCATCCATGCCGTTGAATATGTGGAGAATTTTGGGTATAATGAAAATCGTTGGAGCAAGGGAGGGAATCTGTTTGTCATCTGCCCGGCAAGATACCTGGTATCATCTGGATAACGCCGCCAATCTGTTCCCCGCTGTCAGCGGAGATAAGAACACCAATGTCTTTCGCCTTTCCTGCGAGTTGCGGGAAATGGTAAACAAAGAGCTGCTGCAACAGGCAGTTGTCACCGCGTTGCGCTCGTTCCCCTACTTCTGTGTGGTGATGCGCAGGGGTCTTTTCTGGTTTTACCTGGAACGAACCGATCTTTCCCCCATAGTGGAGCTGGAAAACTCACGGCCCTGCGGCCGCATCTTTTACAAGGGAATCAAGGGGCTGCTGTTTCGGGTAACCTATTACCGCAAGCGGATCAACTTAGAAGTGTTTCACGCCATTTCCGATGGCGGCGGCGCTTTGGAATATCTGAAGGCTATCGTCTATCATTATCTGGTGCTGGCCCACCGCAAATCTCTGCCCTCCCTCCTGCCGGCTCCTCCGGGAGGCAGCACCCCGCAGCAAAAGGCTGAGGACAGCTTTGAGCGGTATTACACTCCCCAACAAAAGGACA
>CALCSA010000462.1 GCA_937894185.1 uncultured Clostridia bacterium
GTCCCTTTCCCATGGGGTGCGGATTGTGGCCAGCCACATCGACTCCCCCCGGATCGACCTCAAGCAGCGCCCTCTCTACGAAGAAGCCCAACTTGCCATGCTGAAAACCCACTATTACGGCGGTGTGCGCAAATATCAGTGGGTGACCATTCCTCTGGCCCTCCATGGCGTCATCATCAAAAAGGATGGGACGGCGGTGCAGGTTTGCGTCGGCGAATCGGAAGACGACCCGATCTTCTGCATCAACGACTTGCTGCCCCACCTTTCCAGAGAACAGAACAAGCGCACCCTCAACGAAGGCATCAAGGGGGAGGAGCTGAACGTTCTGGTGGGTTCTTTGCCCTTTAAGGACGATAAAGCCAGTGAACAAGTCAAGCTGCGCATCCTCAAGCTGCTGTTTGAAAAGTTCGGGGTGATCGAAGCCGATTTCCTGTCCGCCGAGCTCTGTCTGGTTCCCGCCTTTAAGGCCCGGGATCTGGGATTGGACCGCTCTATGGTGGGAGCCTACGGCCACGACGATCGCGTCTGCGCCTATACTTCCGTTATGGCCTGCTTGGAAAATCACGAGCCGGAATACACTTGGGTCAACATTCTGGCCGATAAGGAGGAGACCGGCTCCGACGGTAACACTGGGCTTAACTCCCGCTTTCTGGAGCATTTTATTCAGGATTTGGCCCACAGTCAGGGGTTGGAAGGCCGCCACGTTTTGGAAAAGAGCGAGTGCCTTTCCGCCGACGTCAATGCCGCTTTTGACCCCACCTTCCCCGAAGTGCACGAAAAGAAGAACGCAAGCTACCTGAACTATGGCGCAGTCATGAGCAAGTATACCGGCTCGGGCGGCAAGGGAGGCACCAACGATGCTTCCGCCGAATTTGTAGGGCGCATCCGCCGTGTCTTTGATGAGGCGGGGGTAATCTGGCAGACGGCGGAGTTGGGCAAGGTAGACGCGGGCGGCGGCGGCACAGTGGCTAAATTTATCTCCCGGTTGGGAGCGGATGTGGTGGATATCGGGGTTCCGGTGCTTTCTATGCACGCACCTTTTGAAGTGGTGGCCAAAGCCGATGTCTACAGCGCCTATAAGGCTTTTGAAGCCTTTGTCGCAAACGAAAAATAGCAAAAATGTTTTCACGATGCTCCGGCGTTTCTGCGGAATGATGCTTTGTTTTTCCGGGTGCTTCTGAATTGCGGTTCTTTTGACTGTCATCTATCTTGAATCCTGTAGAGGTTATTGCTATAATGGGGAAACTGCAACCCTCCAGCGTAAATGGGCCGGAGGGTTGCATCACTGAATTCGCTGTAAGGGGCATAATATGAACATTGTGATCGTAGGGGACGGCAAAGTGGGATATACCTTGGCCGACCAGCTTTGCAGAGAAGGATACAATATCACGGTCATCGACAAAAATGCCGATGCTCTGATGCATACTCAGGAAACATTGGATGTCATGGGAATACAGGGAAACGGGGCCAGCATTGCCGTGCAAACCGAGGCGGGAGTGCCGGATTGCGATGTTCTCATCGCTGCCACCTCGGCAGACGAGATGAACATGCTTTGCTGCCTCACCGCCAAAAATCTGGGGGCCAAGCACACCATTGCCCGGATTCGCAACCCGGAGTATATGTCGCAGCTGCAGACCCTCAAAGAGCAGTTTGGGCTTTCCATGACAGTCAATCCCGAGCTGGAGGCCGCCCGGGAAATTGCGCGGGTGATCAAGTTTTCTCCCGCTCTCAAAATCGATACCTTTTCCAAGGGACGGGTAGAGCTGATT
>CALCSA010000463.1 GCA_937894185.1 uncultured Clostridia bacterium
ACAGGAAAGCTGCGGCATTGCCGTCAACGACGATGGGCTAATCCGCTACCACCGGGACGTGGGTCTTGTGCCGGAGGTGTTCACCCACGAGGTGCTGGACAAGCTGGGCACAGGGAATATGGCGGTGGGTCATGTGCGGTATTCCACCGCGGGTAACCACAACCGGACCAACGCCCAGCCTCTGGTGGTCCGCCACCGCAAGGGAACCATGGTGCTGGCCCACAACGGAAACCTTATCAACGCCGTCCAGCTGCGGGAAGAACTGGAGATGCAGGGAGCCATCTTCCACTCCACCACCGACACCGAGGTGATGAGTCATGTCATCATCCGGGCCCGGTTGGAATCCTCCTCCATCGAGGAGGCCATCTCCCATTCCATGAACAAGATTCAGGGAGCCTATTCTCAGGTGATCATGTCCCCGCAAAAGATGATTGCCGTCCGGGACCCCAAGGGCTTCCGGCCTCTGTGCATGGGCAGGCTGGGGGAAAGCGTCATCTTTGCCTCGGAATCCTGTGCGCTGGACGGCATTGGCGCCACCTTTGTCCGGGATATTGACCCCGGGGAGATTGTCATCGTCACCCGGAACAGTGAGGGCAGGGTGCAGATCAAAAGCGATCGCACCCACTGCGGGGAAAAGGGCAATCTCTGCGTCTTTGAGTTCGTCTACTTTGCCCGGCCCGACTCGGTGGTGCAGGGGGTCACCGTCCACAACGCCCGGGTGCGGGCAGGGATGCTGCTGGCCCGGGAGCATCCGGTACAGGCCGATGTGGTGATCGGGGTGCCGGATTCGGGGCTGGACGCCGCCATGGGTTACGCCCGGGAATCGGGCATCCCCTATGGCCTTGGCTTTATTAAAAACCGCTACGTGGGCCGCACCTTTATCCAGCCCACTCAAGGGGAGCGGGACGCCGCCGTGCGCATCAAGCTCAACGCCATTGACGAGACGGTGCGGGGCAAGCGGGTGGTGATGATCGACGATTCCATCGTCCGGGGAACCACCAGCTGGCGGCTGGTCAAGCTGCTGCGAGATGCGGGGGCCACCGAGATTCACGTGCGGATTTCCGCGCCGCCCTTCCTCCATCCCTGTTACTTTGGAACCGACATCGACAGCCGGGACAAGCTGATTGCCAACCAGCTGACGGTGGATCAGATCGCCCAGCGGATGGGTGTGGACTCTCTGGGCTACATTTCGGTGGAAGGGGTCAACAGCATTGCCAAGGGAGCCAACTGCGGCTTCTGTGACGGCTGCTTTACCGGACACTACCCCCTGCCGGAACCCAAGAGCATCCCCAAGAACAAGTTTGAGCAGAAAATCAGCGAAAGCCGGAGTCGGAAGGAAGACGACGACTGACATCACCCGAAAGGATGATCGAGATGGAAAAAAGTTACAGCGACAGTTACAAGGCGGCGGGCGTGGACGTCACAGCGGGATACCGGTCTGTGGAGCTGATCAAAAAGCATGTGGCCCGCACCGCCAT
>CALCSA010000464.1 GCA_937894185.1 uncultured Clostridia bacterium
AAACATCAGAGCAACGCAAAGGGCGGAAAACATCCCGCCCAACGCAATCTGTGTGCTTTTTCCACTCATAAACCGGTCCCCGTCAGCAGCAGCGAATCAGATCGCCGCCCATGCACTCGCAGCAGCAGTCGGCACAGTACAGGGTGGTGCAGACATCGCAGAGGGAGCAGCCTCCCACCGATCCGGTGTGGTAGACGTTTTGAGGCCGTCCGTTGGCCCGCTGCCACTGGAGCTGGCCCAGTGCCGCCTGATATTCCCGGTTGTTGGGGTTCATCTCCACCGCCCGGGCAAAATTTTCATAGGCCTGCTCCATCCATCCCCGGCTGTACTGGATGCTTCCCTTGAGGAAGTGCCATTCCCCATCCCGTATCTGGCGGGGGACCCCGTCCAGCAGCTCCTCCGCCTCGGTGATCCGCCCGGCGTTAATCAGTCTGCGAATATCCCAGAACTGGGAGCTTTGCCCGGCAGAGCCGCTCTGGTAAGAGGCATTTTGGCCTCCCCGGCGCATGGACATAACGGTATCATAAGCCTCGTTGATCTCCTTCATCTTTTCGGCAGCCAGATCGCTCAAAGGATTGCCGACATAGGAATCGGGATGATACTTCCGGGCCAGTTCACGGTAGACGGTTTTTACTTCATCGTCGCTTGCGTTGGGCGATATGCCCAGCACTTTGTAGGGATCGCTCATGCTACCCTCTCTCCTTATGGGGCCTTAACAGTAAGGGAATGGCCCGTCTTTTTGGGGAATACAGCGCCTTTCGGCACTTCGTTGGTCATTTTGCCCAGCCTTTGTGTATTACTCTACGAAAGTCCCTGCAACGCGCCAATACCCCCTCGACCGATTGTGCATGGCTTTTCCAAAAACGGGTCGGGGCTTTGCCCTCATTCATAACCCGATTATAGTCGTGAATCGTCGTTCTGTAAAGGTGCCGCGGCGCATCCAGTACATCCGCCGGGGCGTTCTCCGCCGAAAGGCTCCGGCTTGGGAGCCCGGCGCAGAAGGATTTCGTCGGCTCCCGCCCGCAGTCCCTGATAAAATACGTTGTCCAGAATTGAGGCAAACAACCCGGTATCCAGCAGCTGGTAAGCTTTGGCTGCCTCCCCCGCCGTCAGGTAGAGAGCGTCCCTGCCATACCGATAAACCTCCGCCAGCCTTTCCTCCCCCGCGTCTTTGGCAAGTCCGTGCCGCAGTATAAAGGGGTTGTAGGAGCCGGTTTTCAGGTCGGAGGTGAGGTCATCCAAGGCATCGCAGAGGTAAACGTACCGGCCTACCAAATATCCGGTTCGCTCCAGCACCCTCTGCTGCCGAACATCGGCGGAAAGCAGCGAAAAAATTCCCGCCATGGCCTTTGCCGTAGGCTCGCAGGCGGCGTCCACACTGTCGCAGCTCCCTTGTTCCAGATGCTGCTGGGCCGCCATGGTTTGGGCGACCACCGCCTCACAGGAGGGTCTGCGGGCCGCCGCTTGCTGGTGAGCACCCGACGCTACCGGCTTGAGCAAC
>CALCSA010000465.1 GCA_937894185.1 uncultured Clostridia bacterium
GAATTGACAATACCTTTTTCATCGGATTACCTCCATTTTCATCTTTGGTTTTATTCCGAGCGCTGAATTAGGGTCATTCCGAACACTCGCTTCCATCGGAAAAACGCACAAATTTTGATGGATTTCAAGGCGGCGGAGGAGGGCAAGGCTGCCGCCCGCCGGCCTTTGCCAAGTAGAAATACGCAAAATATGGGTATTTTGCCTTCAGATTAAAGTGTTTAGAACGGCCCATCGGTTGGCCTTTCTTCAGCGAAACTCAAGACTGCGCAAATCCCGGGGATCAATCTGCTCCAGCAGGGCCAGTTCCCCGGCAGAAGGGGCAGGGGTTGTCTCCAGCTCTAAGTACCGCAGGGGAAATCCGGTGTGTTCCGCCACCTCCTCCATACTGGAGCCGGGGTGTACCGACCCCACAATCAGCTGGTCCCGATACCACCGAAAGACACACAGGGGGGTGACAATGGCGCTGACATTGCCCCGGGAGGTGACAAAATCCACCTCGTTGACAAAGGTGCGCCGGTCGTGTTTGGTGCGCCAGATCACCGCCCGCTTTGCCGTGGGAATCAGCACGGCGCTGCCCGCGCCCCCCGGCAACCGAACCTTGGGGGTAAAGTAATCCCCAATCACCGAGGCGTTGACCGCTCCGGTGCAGTCAAACTGCACGCCGCTTAAAAAGGCAACGTCCAGCCCGCCCCGCATGGAAAGATCAAAGACTTCCACCAGAGGGAAGGTGGCCGCCGCTGTTTGCAGCAGGCCGCCCCCGGCACTGGAATAGGATTCGGTCAGGGGTGCTTCCACATCTGCCCCGCCGGGAATGTTGAGGATGGTCAGGTTGGGGGCGTGGGTCGCCTTAGCCAGCAGAGCCGCCACCATTGGCAGGTGGGAGGCCACGCCAAAGAATACGGTTTCGCCGTCCCGCAGCAGCCGGGACATGGCACAGGCCATTATATCGCAGGTTCTATTCACCTCCCGGCCCTCCCTTCAGCCACTCCATCAGCTGGGCCCGATCCTTCAGGCGCAAGAAGCTGCTGATCGTTTCTTTGTCGGGAGGGTAGTGCCCATGACACCCGCAGGGGGAAGCCCCCTTGGGCAGATGCACCACCGCCGAGACGAGAAATCCCGGTATGTCCGCCTTGGACTCCCCTTGGCGGAAATAATCCCGGTCCACCAGCTCCTCGGTGGTCAGCAGAACCTTTTGGGATGCCCGAGAAAGGAGCACATCCTCGTACTGGGGCCCAAAAATCGCCCCATTGCCGTCAGGATCGGCCTTGTGGACATGAAGGATGCTCCAATCGGGGCGAATGGCCCGAACCAGAGTCACCGGATCCCCGGAAAAGGGGTCGGTGATCCGCCGGAAGCAGGGATTCACCCGGAGCAGATCCCCTTCCCGCAGGCCGGTCACCGGCAGAAAGGGAGCTCCATAGGCAGCGGCCCGCAGAGCGCAGATGACGGTGTAGCAGGCGTGCTCGTTGGCTTTGACCAGCCCCTTTTCCACGCTTTTGCGGTAGTGCTGGGCCAGAGAGAACTCCGTCTCGTAGCTGACAAATCCGGCGTCCACGCTGGCAACGCATTGGGCAAGGCAAAGCAGGTCAATATCCATAGCTCCTGCGGTTTTCACCAGAGAGAGACAGTGCTTGTTCTGGCGGGCCAGCTCAAATACCGCCGCCATGGGCGCCCGGTTGAGGGTGTTACCACCCAGTCCCACTATCGAACCGTCGGGTATGGCCTCAATCGCCTCCTGTAACAAAGTAAGCTTCTTCATAGAACCCCCTCACTTTGCTGCGTTGGCCGCAATGTGAACAGCGTCCCACACTCCGGCAAAGGGAGGGGCGTAGGCCAGATCCACCATTCCCAGCTCCGCCGTGGTCATGCCGCTGTGAATGGCAATGGCGAACATGTCCCCCCGGAGCACCGCTCCGGCGGCTCCCGCCGCCGCCGCTCCCAACAGGCGCAGGGTTCCCTTTTCGTAGATCAGCTTGATCATAAGCTCCGACCGCCCCGGATAATAAGCGGGATGATCGTGGGTGTGGACCACCTTGGTTCGATAATCCAGCCCCAGATAGCGAGCGTCTGTCTCGCTCATGCCGGTGCGGGCCATTTCGATGCCGCAGACCTTGATGGCGGTGGTTCCCAGTGCTCCGATAAATTTATCGTGACGCCCCAGCATGTTTCCCCCGGCAAGGCGGCCGCATTTGTTGGCCACGGTGCCAAAGGGAAGGAAGAAGCTTTCCTCCATCATCCGGTTGTAGGCCACGGCACAGTCTCCCGCAGCGTAAACATGGGGCAGAGAGGTGCGCATTTCCCGGTCCACCACAATGGCTCCATTTTTAGCCATGCGAATTCCCGTATCGGCTAAAAAGTCGGTGGCGGGCAGCACTCCCGCGCAAACCAGAATCAAATCGGCAGGGTAGCTGCCTTTGTCGGTCTGTAGTTCCCGGTGGGTGCCCATCTCCTTGATTTGGATGACGCTCTCTCCGGTTTTTACCTGCGCGCCGTTGTCCTCCAGCTCCTTGCGGGCCAGCTGGGAAAACTCCGGCTCAAAGGGAGTCAGGATGCGGTTTTCCCGCTCGATGACGGTGACCTCTTTGCCTAAATGGAGCAGGGCTTCCGCCATCTCGATTCCGATATAGCCGCCTCCCATAATGACGCAGCGCCGAACCTGTTGGTTTTCCACCACCTTGCGGAGCAGCAGGCCGTCCTCCATGGTTTTGATGAGAAAGACTCCGGCGCTATCCATTCCCGGCAGGGGAGGCAGCACCGCCCGGCATCCCGTTGCAATCAGCAGGCGGTCGTAGGAATCGGTAAATTCCCGGTTGGTTTGCAGGTCCCGCACCACAACGGTTTTGCTTTGGGGGGACACCTTGACCACCTCGTGGTGGAGGAAGGGCTCAATCCCAAGCTTTTGGGCCTGTTCCGGCGTGCGGGCAATCAGGGCTCGGTAGTCCTGATTCTCACCGCTGATATAGTAGGGAAGCCCACAGGCTCCGTAGGATAAAAAGCCTCCCTTTTCGTAGACGCGCACCTGAGCGTCGGGTGACATTCTCTTGATTTTGGAGGCGGCGGACATTCCTGCCGCCACTCCGCCAATGATGATTGCCTTCATATCAGTACCCCCCATCACAATCAAAGGGCTTTCAATTAATTCTTTTCCCGCAGCCGCTGAAGCACCGCCTGTGTAATCCGCCGGATGTCTTCCTCCCCCACCTGAGCCGCGGAGGAAGAAGGCTTTTCCGCCTCGGGTTGATTGGGCCGATAGGTGTGGAGCCGGGGCTGGGAGCTTTCGCAGGAGCAGGGAGACAGAGGCGTGTGGGTGGCCACCACATCCTTGAGGTTGGAGGCCCTGGGGGCACAAGCGGGGACTCCGCCCCCTGTGATGCCCATGTTGCTGCGAATTTCCAGCAGTTCCTCCACTTGTTCGCAGCTAAGTACGTTGGCCTTGCCCAAGATATTGCCGGTATACATCAGTACCATGGCGTAATGCTCCATGGCCTCCAGCCGGTAAAAGGCCTCTATCAGGGATTTGCCCCAGGATACGGCTCCGTGATTACCCAACAGCAGAGCGTTGTAGTCCCGGCAGTAGGGGGCGATGGAATCGGGGATGTCCTGAGAGCCGGGGGTGGCGTAATGGACACAGGGAACTACGCCTAAATTGACCAGCGCTTCGGGATAAATGGCCCGGTCCAGGCTCAGGCCGGCAATGGCAAAGGAGGTGCAGAGGGGGGGATGGGCGTGGGTAACGCCCATTACCTCCGTATTTTCCAAATAGATGCGGATATGCATCTTTACCTCGGAGGAGGGCTTGTGGGAATTGGAAGAGAGCACCGTCCCATCCAGCTTCATCTTGACCAGCATATCCTCCGTCATAAACCCCTTGGAAACACCGGTGGGGGTGGTCCAGATGATGTCGGGAGCCACCTTGCAGCTGATGTTGCCGTCGTTTGCCGCCACAAAGTTCTTCATATACATCCTGCGGCCTATATCCAATATGGTCTGTTTTGCGCTGTGATCGGTTGGAAAACGAGTGCCGGACACTTTTTATCACCTCTGTTTTAGCTATTTAACGTTATTCGCTTAAAATTTTACTAAACATAATCCAGCACGTTTAAATCAGGATTCTCTTTTGTACCGTCATTATAAACAATATAAATTTTAATGTCAATTAAAATTAATCGTGTTTAGTGAAATTGTTGCATAAAGATTCTTTGAATTTTTTTACGCTTTAACTATATTTTAAGTTTTGTCATAGTTTTGCCGCCGATAGCACCTAAACTTTTAATTAGTTTTAGTTGTGTTTATTAATTTGTTTAGTAAATACTCTGGCGGAAAGCCCACATTAGACCTGCCCCATTTTCCCGCGAGGACAAATTGCGGCAAAGCTGCTACAAAATCCGCTGCACGTTTTCCCGCGCGCAGCAAAACCACCCCGCCGATGAATCGACGGGGTGGTGCCAAGGGGCTAACATCAGCATAGGCCGGGTGGGGGAGGAGCATTGCAGCCCCTTGTGCTTCTTGATGCCATCGCCGCCACCCTTTTACCTGTAGTGGCAGCGGAGGCGCTCTTCCTCCCGCAGAAAAAATAAGCCGGGGTATGGCGCAGAATCTTATCGTCCCCCGCAAAAAGCTTTGCAAGGGCCCTGCGGGAAACGGTCAGGGGTTTATTTTCCCGCAGGCGTAACCCTCTGCTTAACGGCAGAAGAAAAGCCCGGGCTTTTACATCCCGATATTATGAAACTTCCAGCTGCAAAGCCTCGTTCATTTGGCCCGAGGCCTGTTCCAAATTAATATCCTTGGCCAGAGCAATGACAGAAAGCAACTTCTTCTGTGCGTTTTGCAGCAGAATCCTGTCGCTCTGATTCAGGGATACCCGCTGAGCCTGCAGCATCAGCTCCTTAATCATCCGGGCAACATCGTTAAAGCTGCCCTCTTTAAGAATCGCGGCGTATTCCAGCTTGCGTTTGGCGTTTTCTTTAATCCAGCCGGTCTCGACATCGGCGGCGTAGGCTAAAATGTCGTCTGCCTGTTCTGCCGATATAATGTCCTGAAGGCCAATTTTTTGGATGCCCTCTACCGGGTCCAAAATAGTGGTGTTGGGATCGGATTTGGGCACCAGTACATAATACCGCCTGGTTTTTCCGCCAATTTCCCGTGTGCTAACCCCCTTGATCACGCAGCCGCCGTGGTTGGGGTGCACTACCTTATCTCCGGACTGATAGATAACCGGTCGCCCCTTTCTATATGTTTTTGTCGTTGTGACCATGCTTCCATCATCTTAAAAAAAGCGGCAACCGCCCCTTAGACGGTCCGCCGTTTCAGCTTAAATCGTACCACTGATACTCTCTTGACAAAACACAGATTGCAGGATAAGAATGGGTACGCCGATTCGGACAAAGCGCGACAATCAATGACGCGATGCACTCTAGGCTGATTCTATTGTATCACATTTCCTCATTTTTATCAAGTTTTTCGGAACTTGCCCCAAAACCCTACCCCTGTGGAAAGACCCGGGACAAACCCTTTGAACGGGTTTTGCCCCAAATTGTCAAAAAAGGAAGGAGAGGCGCAGCCTCCCCTTTTACAGCACATAGGGCTGGACTTTATGCAGCAGCTTGATGCTTACCAAAGCGTCCAGCCGGGTACCTTGGGCTTCAAACTCCTCCGAGAAGATTTTGCCCTCCTCCCGGATTTCCGCCACCAGTCCTCCCTGTTCGTAGGGGATCAGCAGTTGCAGGCGGCGGCTGGCTGCCGGCAGCAGGGCGGCTATTTTTTGCAGCAGCACATCCAGCCCTTCCCCGGTGGCGGCGGAGATAATGGCGGTGTGGTCACCCATCGTTTCGGGGGGGCGGTCCAGCTGATCACTTTTGTTGAGGACAGTGAGAACGGGGGTGTCTCCCACCTGCAAATCCTTGAGCAGCGCCATGGTCACCTGTATCTGATCCGCCGCTTCCGGGCTGGAAATATCGCAGACGTTGAGGATCAGATCCGCATAGGTGGCCTCCTCCAAAGTGGAGCGGAAGGCCTCCACCAGATGGTGAGGCAGCCGACGCACCAGGCCCACCGTATCCACCAGCAGAACAGTGCGGCCATCGGGCAAAGTCAAAGCCCGGGCCGAAGGGTCCAGAGTGGCAAACAGCTTGTCTTCCGCCAGAACCCCCGCCCCCGTCAAAGCGTTGAGCAGGGTGGATTTGCCCACGTTGGTGTAGCCCACAATGGCCACCGTGGTCACCTCGTCCTTTTTGCGGCGCAGGCGCATCTGCCCCCGCCGGGCAGTCAAATCCCGCAGTTGCTCCTCCAAGGCGGTAATTCTGCGGCGCAGATGCCGCCGGTCCAGCTCCAGCTTGGTTTCACCCTTGCCTCGCCGGGCTCCCGCTCCGGCTCCGCCGCCGCCTCCGCCCAGCCGGGAAAGGGCGGTTCCTATTCCGGTCAGCCGGGGCAGCAGATACCGGTTGCGGGCCAGCTCCACCTGAAGCTGCCCTTCATGGGAGCGGGCCCGGGACGCGAAAATCTCCAAAATCAGCATGGTTCGGTCCATGACCGGGACCCCGCAGGCCTCCTCGATGTTCCGCAGCTGTACTGCCGTCAGTTCATGGTCAAACAGCACAAGTCCAGCCCCGGTGTTTTGTATATAAAGGGAGACCTCCGCCAGCTTTCCCCCGCCGATGGCGGTGGCTCTGTCCAGACTGTCCCGCTTTTGCACCAGCTCCGCCACCGGTTCAATGTCGGCGGTGGCTGCCAGCTCGGCCAGTTCGGCCAGGGAAATTTCCACATTATATTCCCCTAAATCCACCGCCACCAAAACGGCTGTGGTAGTTTCTTCCCTTTGATTTTCGTACACAGTCTGTCTCCTTTGCCATCAAAGTGCCTCCCGCGCCGGGAGGGGAGAGGTAAAGACACCATACATACACAAAAGGGCCGCCAAACGGCGGCCCGGTCCGGCAGATACCGGCGATTCCCAACAGGAAATACAAGCGAAACAAGCCAACCTCCTGCCTGAAAGGCCATCGGCTTTCCCGCATGATTCGCCTCATCTAAAAACGGTACGGGGGGATTTGCGCCCCCCATACAGTAGCGGCCTGTCTGGCCGCGCTTTTACAATAGGCCCCGCTGCGCCGTATGTTACCAGTTAAAAACCCGTCATAGACAGGTGGATGCCCTCCTGAGGGGTTCATGCTCCCTTCGTCCGGC
>CALCSA010000466.1 GCA_937894185.1 uncultured Clostridia bacterium
AAACCGCCCTGCCCCGGTACGAGGGGCAAGTGAGCGGCCTTCGGCCCCATCTTGCAGTTATTATACCCCATATCAAAAGGGGTTTCAAGAGAGATTCCCCCAGCCTGCGGGCCGGTCACTCCCCCTAAAATATCTTTATCAAATTCCTTTCACTCTTGACAATCTTCCCGATAGATTATATTGTATTCAAAAAGCAATTTGATATAAAGTATGGGAGTTTTACCTCATTTTTTTACACGCACACTACATAGAGGGGGAGAAGTTATGATACGAGTCGCAGTGGTCGGTTACGGAAATATCGGAGCATTTGCGGTGGAGGCGGTTCAGGCCGCTCCCGATATGGAATTGGCCGGTATCGTTCGCCGCAAGGCAGGAGGACAAAGCCTGCCCGGCATCCAAGTGGCGGAGGATATCACCGCTCTTGGGCCGGTAGATGTCGCTCTGCTCTGCGTTCCCACCCGCAGCGTAGAGGAAACCGCCGCCAAATATTTAGCGGCCGGTTATCACACCGTGGACAGCTTTGACATCCACGGCCAGATTCCCGCTCTGCGCCGCTCCCTTGGTCAAGCGGCACAACAGGCGGGTAAAGTCTCAGTCATCGCCTCCGGATGGGACCCGGGCAGCGACAGCGTGGTGCGAGCTCTGCTGCAGGCCTGTGCTCCCAACGGCATCACCTACACAAACTTTGGTCCCGGCATGAGCATGGGACACACCGTAGCGGTCAAGGCCATTCAGGGGGTGTCGGGAGCCCTGTCCATGACCATTCCTACCGGCTCCGGGATTCACCGCAGAATGGTCTACGTGGAGCTGGAGCCCGGCGCCAAGCTGGAGGAAATTTCCGCCCGGATCAAAGCGGACCCTTACTTCGTCAACGACGAGACTCACGTGGTTGCGGTGGAGGACATTGCCACCGTCATTGACCGGGGGCACGGAGTTCACATGATTCGGAAGGGTGTTTCCGGCAAGACGGATAACCAGCGCTTTGAGTTCAACATGACCATCAACAACCCCGCCCTCACCTCGCAGGTGATGGTCAGCTGCGCCCGGGCAGCCATGCGGCAACAGCCCGGCTGTTATACCATGATTGAGCTTCCCATGGTGGATTTGCTCCCTGGCGGCCGGGAGCAGTGGGTGGCAAAGTTGGTTTGAGTTTACGATTGGATGATATAAAAAAGCAGGCGAACGTCTTACAACAGATGTTCGCCTGCTTTTTTATCCCGTCAGGCTGACTGATGCCCCGCCGCCTTAAAGCCGTTGCCGATGATCTCGTTGGCCTCCATCGCCACGATAAAGGCACCGGGGTCCAGATCAAACACAATGCTTTTTACCTCGAACACCTGACTGCGACGCACCACGCAGAGGAGCACGGGGCGGTTTTGCTGGGTGTAGGTTCCCTTGCCCTCCAGCAAGGTGCAACCCCGGCCCATTTGCTTGTTGATCTCCCGGGCAGCTTCCTCATGGTGCTCGGTGATGATCATCAGCACCTTGCCCATATCCATCCCGTACAAGGCACTGTCCAACAGGCGGGAAGAAGCAAAGATGCTGATCATGGCGTAGAGGGCGTTTTCGATGTTCTGATAAACGGCGGCAGCCAGCAACAGGATGCAGCCGTTGAGCACCAGCAGGAGCCGCCCCACCGATACTCCGGGCAAACGCTTTTGCATCAGCCGGGCCAGAATATCGGTGCCGCCGGTGGTGGAACCCCGCATAAAAATCAGGGAGATTCCGCATCCACTCAGGACGCCGCCGTAAAGTGCCGCCAAAATGGCTTCCCCCTGATAGATGGGCAGAAAGCTGCCCACCACCTCCAACATCAGGGTAAAGGCCACCACGCTGCGTACCGTTCTAAGAGTATACTTCTTACCCAAAACAAACCAGGAGGCAACCAAAATCGGGATGTTAAGGATAAACGAAACGGCGGAAATCGGTAGCCCGGTCATATGATTGGCCAGTACCGAAAGACCGGTGACTCCGCCGGGAGCAATGCCGTTGGGGGCGCTGAACATCTGGGTTCCCATGGCCATCAAAAAGCTTCCCACCAAATCGGCCAAAATATCAATCACTGTGCTTTTAAAGCTGGTTGCCTTTGCCGTGCTCACCGACAGCCACCTCCTCCATCCTCGCAAACAAGTCATGGAGTCTGTCCATTCTTCCCAAAAGGTACAGGTAGCCAAACAGAGCTTCGATGGCGGTGGCCTTGTGGTATTCTTCCGGGGTGCAGCTGCGGGGAATCCGGGAAAGGCTGACGTTCCGTCCCCGGCGCAGAATGCTGCGCTCTTCCTCGTTGCAGGCCTCGTGGACCGCCTCAAAGGCGGCGGCCTGAGCGCTGGCCTTGACCCGGCGCACCGCCAGCAGGTGCAGCTTGCCTGCCGGCATGCCTCCGGTGCTCACCAGCTGCTCCCGCACCATCAGCTCAAAGACGCCATCTCCGATAAAGGCAAGGGATACCGGACTCATCCCCCCCGGCTCGGCCATGTTGCCTTGCTTTAAATCCAACATCGATGTATCCTCTCCAACGTCAGCGCACATAATCAAATTCAAAGCCCAGAATCCGCACCGTGTCGCCCTCGCTCACTCCCATTTCCTCCAACCGGGCGATGATGCCGCTTTGCACCAAGACCCGCTGGAAATACTGAAGAGATTCGTAGTCGTTCATGTTGACAGTGCTCAACACAGGCTCCAGCCACGGAGCATCCACCTCAAACACATCCCCCTGTTTGGCGATCTCAAAGGCTTGGGGATCCACTTCGGGAGGAGTAAAGGGTTCCGGCTCATACTCCAGAATGGGAGGCAGGTCCACCAGCTTGGCGCCAATGGCCCCCACCAGCTCTCTGGCTCCCCGGTTGGTGGCGGCCGAAAGCTCGAAGCACTCCAGCCCCTGACCTTGGACGTGCGCCTTAAAAGTGGCAATTTGCTCGGGGGTGGCAAGGTCGCACTTGTTGGCAGCCACCAGCATGGGGCGCTCCGCCATCTGGGGATTAAAGGCTTTTAGCTCCTGATTGATGGTTTCAAAATCCTGAATGGGGTCCCGTCCCTCGATCCCGGAGACGTCCACCACATGAACCAGCAGGCGGCAGCGCTCCACATGGCGCAAAAAGTCGTGGCCAAGGCCCACTCCTTCACTGGCGCCCTCAATCAGGCCGGGGATGTCGGCCATGACAAAGCTGCTGCCCTCATCCAGCCGCACCACACCCAGCACCGGGCTTAGGGTGGTGAAGTGGTAGTTTGCAATTTCCGGCTTGGCCTGACTCACCACCGAAATCAGGGTGGATTTGCCCACGTTGGGAAATCCCACCAGCCCCACGTCAGCCAAAAGCTTGAGTTCCAGCTGAACCTCCAGACGGTCCCCCAGACGGCCGGGCTTGGCAAAGCGGGGAATCTGCCGGGTGGGAGTGGCAAACCGGGCATTGCCCCAGCCGCCCTTGCCCCCTTGGGCCACCACCACGGGTTCTTCCCCCGAGATATCGGCCAAAAGCCTTCCGGTTTCGGCATCTTTGATCAGGGTTCCCTGAGGAACCCGGATGATGAGATCGGCTCCGTTTTTTCCGGTGCAGCGCTTGGAACTGCCGTTGACACCGTCCTCGGCGGCGTATTTCCGCTTGTAGCGGAAGTCGGCCAAGGTGGAAAGGTGGCTGTCCGCCACAAAGAGGATGTCTCCCCCCTTGCCGCCGTCGCCGCCGTCGGGGCCTCCCGCCGCCACATATTTTTCCCGGTGGAAGCTGACGGCTCCGTTGCCGCCGTTGCCCGCCCGGAGAGATATTTTAGCAAGA
>CALCSA010000467.1 GCA_937894185.1 uncultured Clostridia bacterium
TTTGCCTCCTTTTGCACGAGCAAAAGGAGGGGCCCTGCCCCGGCCCGAGGGGCAAGCTAGCGCCGCGATGTTCTTCACGGAAGAAAAGCCACCTCTGGCTTACGGAGCAAAGGCCCACCGCAACTTTAGCGGCAAGCTGGGCTGCGACTTTCTTCACAGTATCACAGGCACAACGCATCTATTATACCAAATCCGACAGGAAATGGCAACGAAACGATCAGGGTTTCTTCATCACCGGCGGAAGTGGGGAGGCCTCACAATCACCTTCCGGGGTTTCCAGTATCCCCTGCCGCAGCAGATAAGCCAGCTGGGTATAGCGTTTGACCTTTCGGTCGTTGCGCACCGTCTGGGCAATCGTCCCCTTCTGGCCCAGCAGAATCAAAATCTTTCTGGCCCGGGTCACCCCGGTGTAAAGGATGTTCCGGTAGTAGAGCTTGGGATGAAAGCGCATTAAAGGGATAATGACGGCGTCGAACTCACTGCCCTGACTCTTGTGAACGGTGACAGCGTAGGCGTGCTCAATCTCATCGGCCATGTCGGTGGTGTATTGAGCCACCCGGTCGTCATAGCGGATCAAAATGGTCTGGCTGGGGCGGTCGATCATCTCGATCACGCCGATGTCGCCGTTAAACACCCCGGTGCCTTCTTCCCCGTCGTCTTTCTTCCAAAGAATATCGTAGTTATTCTTGATCTGCATCACCTTGTCACCCTCCCGGTAGAGGGTGTTGCCAAACTGGAACTGAGCCTTCATAGGGTTTTTGGGATTCAGCTGCTCCTGCAAAATCCGGTTGAGTCCTTGGGTGCCGATGGCCCCTACCCGGGAGGGCGCAATCACCTGAATATCCCACAAAGGGTCCAGTCCGTAGGCATTGGGAAGGCGGCGGGCACAAAGGTCGGCCACCGTAGCCGCCGTCTGCTCGTAGCTTCCCCGCTCCAGGAAGAAAAAATCGCTGTCCCGGCTGGAAAGATCGGGCTGCTCCCCCCGGATGATGGAGTGGGCGTTTTGAATGATGGCGCTCTGCTCCGCCTGTCGAAACACCCTGCCCAGATGGACGGTGGGAATGACGTCGCTGGCGATCATATCCCGCAAAAGGTTTCCCGGCCCTACGGAGGGGAGCTGATCCGGGTCCCCCACCAGAATCAGCCGGGAGGAAAGAC
>CALCSA010000468.1 GCA_937894185.1 uncultured Clostridia bacterium
TGTCTCCCATCGATCCATAGTCCGATCCATAGTCCGGTCCATAGTCCGATCCATAGTCCGGTCCATAGTCCGATCCATAGTCCGGTCTATAGCCCGGATGATAGGCCGTCCCCGGTGAAGGAGCGGGGGTCCTTCCACCGCCCAGCTGTTCCAGCAGCCTGCGCAGTTCGGCCAGCTCCTCCTCCCGTTGCCGGGTAGGGATGAGAGGCTTGTTTTGATATGTATTGCGCCGTCCCGGCATCCCCCGGTTGACGGGCCGGGGCGGGGAAGCCTGATACTGAGCGGGAGCCGCATTCTGCCCGTCCCCTGTCAGGCCGAGAGAAGCGGCGGCTTCCTCCAGTTGCCGCATACTTTCGGGGTCGCTCAGAACCCGGTTGAGGATGGCGGACAGATCGTCCATAGCGTTTACTCCTTCCACTTACCGGTGGCAAGAGCGGTTCCGGGGATGCCGTCTGCGCTCTTACTTGCCGGAAAGGTTTTTGAGCAGGTTTTGCACCTGAGGGTTTTTGAGCAGGGCGTTTAAAGCCTGTGGGTTTTGCATCAGGCCGTTTACCTTGGCCTGAGTTTTGGGGTCCAGATTTTTGACCAGTTCCTCGGCATTGCCGGAATCCAGCTGTCTTTTCAGCTGCTCGGGGTCGGCTCCCAACTTCTGCTGTGCCAGCTTGAGCAGGGCGTTTTTGTTGGCTTCGTTCAGGTTAAAGTTTTGCAAAATAAACACCGCCTATTTTGTTTGTTATATTCTTATTTTTATGATAGGATATACCTTAGTATGATAATGGATCAGCCGGTGGAAACCGAGGCCGCAAAAGGATGCGCTCCCTGTTTGCCCTTAGTTTGCCGGCCTTTGGATTCGGGGGGGAGCCAGAGTGCGGATCGTGGTTTTTTCCGACAGTCACAACAACTTTCACAAACTCAATCAGGTGGTGGAACAACGGGGAGACACCCACCTGTTTTTGCATTTAGGAGACGGAGAGCGGGAGTTTGATGACCTTGCCTGCCTCTACCCGGAAAAGAAGATGCTCTTTGTCCGAGGCAACTGCGATTGGGCCTCTTTGAGCAAAAGCGAAAGTGTGGTAGTTTGCGAGGGCAAGCGTATCTTCTTCACTCACGGCCATCTCTACGGCGTCAAACGAGACGTCGACGGCGTTTGGAAGCGGGCTCGGCAGCTGGAAGCAGACATCTGTTGCTTTGGCCACACCCATACCGCCCTTTCCACCTATCGGGAGGGCATCTATCTTCTCAATCCCGGCAGCATCTCCCAGCCCCGGGCGGGGCATCCCTCCT
>CALCSA010000469.1 GCA_937894185.1 uncultured Clostridia bacterium
AAGAAAGCAGAACAAAATCAGCTGCGTCACCCCACTTTTGCGTGCAAGGATGTACGCCCCAGAGCGGCAATTGGTCTTGCCCTGTTCTATCGCATGGTCAGTGTAAAGTCAAACGCTGCGTTTTGTCCGTAATAAACTGGATAATTGGTATTCCAACGGTTGTTATAGAGCACAAAATGCAGACCTTCGCGGATGTTTCCATAACGGTCGCCCACGTCGTAGAGATGCCGCCCTCCAACCGATATAAGGGGGCTATGCAGCCCTTGCAGAACATAGCTGTTGCTTTCAATTCGCTGGCAGGCGTGTAACTGGCGGTTGCCGCCGGTTGCGACTTGATACGGATCAATTGGCTGCTGGAGTTTCCAGAGCTGTAGATTATCGTTGTTGTCGAAGATAAAGCCAAAATAAATCGCTTCCGGCATCCTGTTTGCATCCTTATCAAACCATTCAAGGCGAATATTGACGCACTCATCCTCAAAAATATATCGAACGCATGCGCGGCGCGGGCTGCCATATAGTTCCGCCTGCTCCGGTTCCGCTTCCAACTCAATCGCAAGCTGATTGCCGTCGCACCGAAAGTTCTTCATGTGGAATACGCCACTCCAATCTCGCTCGGTTTTGGCGTATTGTAGCCCCGGTTTGGCGAAATCCGGCTCTGCCCACGGGCGCGTCATATCAAAGTTGCGATTATAGGTCAGATAGCAATGTTCCACGGTCTTGGCCGAAAAGGTCTCATAGCAAAGCTCGCCCAATATAGTTTTCGTATAGCGCTGTCCGGCTTTCTCGTGCAGCAGCAGGCTTCCGTCCTCCCGCACCGTCACATGATATCTGCCGATCCACATCGTACGCTCACCGCCGGGCTCTACCATCTCCGCCGGACCCGCTGGAGACAATTCCCTCGCCGCTGTTTCTGCTGCTTGGCGCAGAGACGGCGGCAAACACCTGACCGCCTTATGGATATACGCTCTCTGCTCCTCCCACGAACGCTCCGTTTTCCCATAGCCGCCCCGAAATTCCCCGCCGGTATAGCGCACAAATTCATTCCCGATAATATAATCGTGGATCAATGCGCCGGCGGGACAGATATCCTCTTCCGTAATCTGATCTGCAAGGCGAGCACGCTGAAAGTCAGCCTTATCCCAGTTCCGAAAGTCGTATAAATATTTTTTGCAGTCCATACCGCAGGTGTGCTCACTGACCAGCAGTAGATATTCCATAAACGCCTGATAGGTTTCGTTCTTTATTACGTCGGGCGTTTCTGCTTTCCATTGATCACCAAGACGCAAAAGCTCGCACAGCATGGCCGTTTTCCACGGATCGGACGCAACGCCGTGGATCCAAGTATCGCCGCATTCCATCTCAAATACCGGGAGCTGCTCTTTTCTTTCTAAAACAGCACGCGCAAAATCGTCAAGACTTGAGGAAACAATTTCCGCCTGCGGGTAAACACTGGCCAAACGGTTCATTTCCTCCCACACCGTCTCCGCTGTCGGCGGTCCCATATTATCCGCAGTGTGAGCAAATTCTAGCGCGATATCGTGGAAAACGCAGGGCTTTCCATACGCTCCTGCATAATTCAGAATGATCTCATGCTCTGCGTATTTCCAGACGCACAATTCAGGAAGGCCGACAGGTTTGCTGGACGCATTGATACCAATATGCAAATATTTTACGCCATATTCGCAAAGATACGGCACAATCGCCACGGTATGGCTTGGTACGTCGGTCATTTTCGCTGCGATATGCGGCGCAACGCCAAACCGTTTTTCCAGCTTCCGTCCGATTTCCAATCCAAACCGAAACAAATCACCGCTCATCATTTCGGTCTGCGTGGTGCAGGGCAACGCATGCCAAACAATAGAACCCTCCCGGATCGCCTGTTCCATCAGGGCTTTTCCCGCCTCGTCCGCATGCTCCATGTAATAGTGAATTAAATAGGAGCCGACCGTCCAGATAAAATTCTTTTTTCCTCCCGTGTTGCAGATGCGAGCCGTGTCAATCGCTTGGGGGATAAATTCCTGCACATATCGGTCAAGCACCTCCTGTGCGAAGTCAGTAAATCCGATATCCAAATGAGTTTTATGGATTACATAGACCCTCTTAACGTTTTCCACCCGCGCATCTCCTTTCGCTTCCCAACTTGGCGCTCACTCCACGCAGCTTGTGCGAAATTTCAACGATACTTTAACAGCTAGATCCGCCCAATTCTATATGCTGTTGGCTCAAAAGCATGGAATCCCTTCTTCTAACGCCATACTCTTTCGCGTTGTCTCCCCGGCGATAGGTGCACCGTCGGGATTCTGTTCCAATCTTTCGATATTTTAGGGCTGTATCATCAGTTAAACCCCGCCCGGGACAGGAAAATGCATTGCCTGTCCGCCTCACTTCGCAACGGGATATTCATTGCACAACAAGTGATGCGGGTCTTCATCTTCCTCAATGCGGGTAAAGCGCAATTGCTCCTCATAGAACCGATTATCGATATTATCGTCGTTCACCATGGATACTTCCCACGCAAGGCATTTTTCGCCTTCCGCCCAAAACATATGATATAGCCTGGGCGGAATTGTAATGCTTTGGCCCGGTTTCAGGCGCAGAATACCGCCGGCTGGAAGTACGGTTTCACAGCCGTCTATGCGTACTGTCACGGCAGTGTCGTCCAGTGCATCGTCCTCTGTCGCGTTCCAAAGCTGAATACACAATTCGCCGCCGCCCCGATTGATAATGTCCTCCATTTTGGACCAATGAAAATGGTTGGGTGAAATCTGTCCCACTTCGCTGATTAGCATTTTTTCCGCATATGGCTTAGCATAGCGCGTGTTTTTCAAATTGCCATTTCGAATGGTAAACAGCAGCAGCCCAAGTTTATGAAAATTGCCGTGCCCATAATCTGTAACATCCCAGCCAAGCATATTTTCACGAATTTCATTATAAGCAGCATCTTTTTCTGCCCATTCTTCGGCTGTCCAGTATGCAAAGGGGGGCAGGTATACCTTTTGTACCTTCAGCCACTCTATCGTTTCGTCGATCAACCGATTAATTTCCGATCGTTTCATGATAAAACCTCCTATCAGTTTCCGCTGTACAGGGCATGCCATAGATCCATTGTGCATCGCCTGACCAAGCGGTATACGCCCCGATTCATGCTCCATATAGTAATCAATAAGGTAGAAAGCAACCAACCGCCCCGATAAATTTGTACCCGTTTTTGTTGCATGCATAGGGAGTGTCAAGCTTTTTGCTTTCCTTTGCCATAGCACTTAATCCCATGCAGTTAACACGGCTTCGATATTTTCCAATGACACATCTCCGCCGACTTCGCTCTGCCCAATCAGGCCACCATTTCGATAGAGATACTGCTTCATCAGCGCGGCAGCCGCATGCACATCTTGGGGTGTGCCGAACGGCAGTGTCTGTTGGCGGCTAATTTCGCCCCAAAACGTGATTTTCCCTGCAAATTTCTCTGCAACTTGTTCCACACCCATGCACCAAAGCTGTGAGTTAAGCGCATCAACACCCAGCTCGATAAATTCCGGATACAATTCCATAATATAGCCATCGCTATGAAAGAATACTTTTTTACCCCCAGCCTTGATTTTATCAATCAATTCTTTATACAGAGGCTTAAAGATCCTCCGCCATACATCCGGAGAGATCAGCAAATTGATTTGCGTACCCCAATCGTCACCGAAAGCCATTGCGTCAATGTCCATTTCAAGCCACTTGTCCACATAAGCATGCATAAATTGCATGACCAGCTCAATGATGCGGAACATTTCATCCTCTTCAAGCGCAATGTCGCAAAACAAATCTTCTGTTCCGCGCAGATACTGCATTCGTTCAAATAGACTAATCCATCCGCCAATAATAAATTTCCCATCTGCACGTGCCTCGGCAATGGTTTCCGCCACAGGGATTTTCGCGTCCTCCCATTCGGACAGGAACTGCCCCACGGGAGCTTCATAGCCTTCTAAGGCGTCATAATCCTTAAATACCGGCTGCTTGACCTCACCGATGATTCCCGCCTGAAGATTGCTCCATACACTGCCCCATGGATCGATATAGGTTCCGACTTGATAATATTCGGGTGAGTAGGCGTGATCAAAGGGACCCGCGACTGAAACAATATCCTTGTTATATTGCTGATATAACGTTTCGAACGCGCCGCCAAATACCATTCGTGTTTTGGGCAGGACCCAAAGATCAACCGGAATCCTATCGGGCAAATTGAACTCTAGCGTGCGCATCACACGTTCTCTGCTGGTCATCAATGTGATTCCTCCTCTTTACAACAGTCATTCTCTTGATCAGACCACTCTATGGCGATAGCTATACCTCTACCTCTACTGTAACAATACCATCAAATCGTTTCCATATGTTTTTAGCACAAAAGCATATGGAATCTTCACATTTTATTTTTATCCCTGCCATACAAATTCCCCCTGCCGTAGTTGTATCCTACGTCAGGGGGATTCGTTGCAATACCTGTTTGTTGGGTCCTGTTCAATAGACGGGGGGATGAATATACCGTTATTCTTCCGGCAGCACCAACTGAAAAGCTTTGCGCTCCCCGTTGGGAATGGGCAACAAGACCATCCCCCGCCAGAGAAACCCCGCGCCTAAAATCACCCGCTCCATAATCTGGTTGCGGTGATAGGTGTCGACGCGGATGTCCCGGTAGCCAAGGCGCCGGGCGGCGGCAATCAGATGCTCCATCATCTGGCAGGCAAGGCCCATGCCCCGCACTCTGGAGCTGACCGCCACCCGATGAATGGAAAGATAGCGCTCACAGGTGGAATCCCACTGTCCTTGGGTGATGTTGGTATAGCTTTCGTCCACGCCTTCCACCAAAGCGGAGTAGCCAAAAATCTCATCCCCCAACAGAAAGACGTAGCCCTCCCCCCGCTGAATGTCTTCCTCAAGGACTGTTTGGGTGGGACCGTGGCCACTCTGCCACTGGGGAGAACCCTGTTCCCGCAAGAACTCCCGGGCCTCCTGAAAAATGGGCAGAATACAGGCCAAATCCTCCATCCGGGCTGTTCGGATGCTACACTTCATCTCGTCAATTAAACCTCAAAGGCGTTGTGGATGGCGATGACAGCTTTTTCGCCCAGTTCCTTGTCAATCAAAACGGAAATCTTGATCTCGGAGGTAGAGATCATATGGATGTTGATGTTGGCCTCTCCCAACGCCTCAAACATGCGGGCGGCCACACCGGGGTTGGACTCCATCCCCGCCCCCACAATGGAGACCTTGCTGATGTCGTCGTCGGCGGCAATTTTGGTGATGCCCAGAGAAGGAGCAATCTCCTCCAGAGCCTCCACCGCTTCGGCCCGGTCCTTTTGAGCCACCGTAAAGGTGATGTCCTTGGTTCCCTCCCGGCCCACGCTTTGGAGGATGATATCCACGTTAATTTTGTGGCTGGCCATGAGAGAGAACACCCTAAAAGCAGTACCCGGCCTGTCGGGAAGGCCCACCAGAGAGATACGGGCAACGTTATCGTCCTTGGCCACGCCCTTAATCAGCATTTTTTCCATTTTGCAAACCTCCTTCACCACTGTGCCGGGCACGCGTTCCAGACTGGAAAGCACCTCCAGCTTGACATTGTATTTTTTGGCCATTTCCACCGAGCGGTTGTGCAGCACCTGCGCACCCAACGAGGCAAGCTCCAGCATCTCGTCGTAGGTGATTTCATCCAGCTTTACCGCGGTTTTGACCAGACGGGGGTCGGCGGTGTAGATGCCGGTGACATCGGTGAAAATCTGGCAGCGATTGGCTTTGAGAACAGCCGCCAAAGCCACGGCGCTGGTATCGGAACCGCCACGGCCCAGAGTCGTGATGTCGTCGTAGCGGTTGAGCCCCTGAAAGCCGGTGACGATGACGATGTTCTTTTTATCCAGTTCGTTTTCAATCCGCTCTTTGTTGACCCGGCGAATACGGGCTTTGTTGTGATTGGAATCGGTAAGGAATCCCGCCTGCCATCCGGTGAGGGAAATGGCCCGGTATCCCAGCTTTTTGATGGCCATGGCCAGCAGGGAAGCGGAAATCTGCTCACCGGTGGCCAGCAAAGCGTCCATCTCCCGCCCTTCCGGCCGGCCTGTAATCTCGTAGGCTTTGGCAATCAAATCGTCGGTGGTGTCTCCCTGAGCGGAAACCACCACCACCACATCGTGGCCGGCGTCGTAGGTCTCGGTAATAATCTTGGCCACGTTGAACAGGTGCTCGGTATCCCGCACCGACGATCCGCCAAATTTTTGCACAATCAGGCTCATCTTTTATCCTCCTTTGAGTCGGCGTATTGGGTCTGCCCGTAAAGTGATTCCCCCAAAACCCAGTGATTGGCTTGACATGCCACATCAATCCCTCGGCTTTCTGTGGGGGTTGGTTTGCCGGCAGCCCCTTTAGTCCAGCATGACCACTACACCGTTATTGTCTATGGAAAGTATATGCAATTCCCAGCGTCTCAGTCCCATCAGGTCCAAGCCGTCCCGGACTTTTTGCTCAAAATCCAGCACATGATCGTTAAAAATCGCAATCAAACTGGAGCCTGCTCCGCTGATGTAGGCGGCGTAGCATCCGGAATCGTAGCAGAGCCGGATGGCGTCCTCGCCGTGGGGGATAAAATCCATCCGGTAGGGCTGGTGGAGCCGGTCTCCCGCCGCCACCCGCAGATTCTCGTACTTGCCGGAATAAAGGCTTACCGCCATCAAGGCGGCCCGGGCCAAATTGTAGCGCCCGTCCATGTGGGAGATGGTCTGGGGCAGAACCGCCCGGGCAACGCTGGTCTTTAGTTCAAAATCCGGGATAATGGCGGCAAATTTTAGTTGGCCGCCGATCTCCTGCTTGACATAATGCACCTTGTCTTGTTCCAGCACGGCGGTGACCAGCCCGCCGATGAGGGCAGGCGTGGAGTTGTCGGGGTGACCCTCCATCACAGCGGCGATGTCGATGATCTCATCCTGCGTCAGGGGATGGCCCATCAGTTCGTTGGCGCCCACCATTCCGCCGATGATGCAGGCGGAGGAGCTGCCCAACCCCCGGGTCTGGGGAATGTGGCTGAGCTGCTCGATAGCCAGCCCCGGCAGGGGTTTGCCGCAGAGCTCATGGAGGTACTTGGCAGACTTATAGACCAGATTTTCCTCACTCAGGGGGATATCCGCCCCGTCCCGGGAGAGAATGGATACCTTGTCGTCATACTGCATGTAGACGTAGTTGTACAGGCTCAGCGCAAGGCCCAGACTGTCAAATCCGGGGCCGACATTGGCGCTGGTGGCCGGAATTCTCACTTTGACCATAAAGCCGAACCATCCTTGTGTTACAAAATCAGCTGCCCGGGAGCACCCCTGTTCCCTATGGAAGAAAGGGCAAGAGCACCCCACAAAGCAGCATCTGGTTTACTGTGCTTCCAGAGGCTACTGCTGCCCCCACACCCGCATGGCGGAAAGCACCTCCACCCCCTGAGCGGTCAGAGCGGCCAGCTTTTCTTCCAGCTCATAGCCGCTGATGGGGGCGGTGGTAAAGGCCTCCTCGTCAGCGGGCTTGCCGGGACGGCGCAGGAGGTGGACCTCTCCAAAGGCGGCGCCGATCTTGGCAAACAGGCCCTCTCCCCGGCAGCGAAGATAGCGGGGAGCCACATCCTCCCGGGAATCGATGACGTTGTTGCCGTCGGAATCACTCCATTGCAGGGTGGCGATGGGGCCATCGGCGGTGACACACTCGATGATGTCGCTGACCACGGCGGAGGCGGTGGGAAGTTTGCCGGCTCCCTTGCCGTAGAACACCACGTCTCCGGTGACCTCTCCCCGCACCAAAATGGCGTTGAATACATCGTCTACTCCTGCCAGCGGGCTTTCCCGGGAAACAAGGCAGGGCCCGGTAACGGCAAAGCATTTTCCGTTCAGTCTGCGGGTATGTCCCAGCAGTTTGATGACGCAGTTTTCGTCCTCGGCGTACTGGATGTCCTCCAAGGTCACCGCGGTGATGCCTTGGGTGGGGACCTTGTCGGGGTAGACATGGCTGCCAAAGGCCAAAGAGGCCAAAATGCAGATTTTGCGGCAGGTGTCGATCCCCTCCACATCGGCGGCGGGGTTGGCCTCGGCGTAGCCCAGCTCCTGCGCCATCTTGAGAGCCTCGTCAAAGCTCATGTTCTCCCGGATCATCTTGGTGAGGATAAAGTTGGTGGTACCGTTTAGAATGCCCACAATCTCGTCAATTTCATCGGCGGCCAGACTTTGATGCAGGGGCCGGATAATGGGGATACCCCCACCCACGCTTGCCTCGAACAGGAAGTTTTGGCCGTGCTCCCGGGCCAGAGCTACCAGAGCGGCCCCTTTGGCCGCCACCAGTTCCTTGTTGGAGGTGACCACGCTTTTGCCTGCTCTAAGAGCCGCCGACACAAAGTCAAAGGCGGGGGAAACGCCCCCCATCACCTCTACCACCACCCGGATTTCCGGGTCGGAGACAATCTCCTCAAAGCTTTTGGTGAACAGATGGGCGTAGGGCAGATGGGGAAACTCCCGGATATCCAGAATCTTTTTGACGTAGAGGTCGGCGCCTGCCTTTTTGCCGATGCTGGCCCGGCTTCGCTCCAGCACCTCCACTACGCCGGAGCCTACCACTCCGTGGCCCAAAACGGCTACCGCTATCATATGTATGCTCTCCTTTTCATGAAGTCTGATGAAAGGCTTCTCTTTTTAGTTGGACAGAATCCGCAAATTCACCACGCCATCCATAGCCTGAAGCCTCTGCGTCAGGGTTTCGATGTCTACAGTAAGGGCGTCGGTGCGCATGGAGATGGAAATGGGAGCCACACTGTCCACCGGGATGTTCTGATTAATGGTGAGGATGTTGGCACCGCTTTTGGAAAGAGTCGCCAGCAGTTCGGACAGCATTCCCGGCTGGTCGGCCAGCTCCGCCGTCAACGTGGCAATCTGCTGGGCGCTGGTATTCTGATAGGTAAAGACGTTGTCCTTGTACTTATAAAAGGCACTGCGGGAGATTCCTGCCGCCTTGGTGGCTTCCGACAGGCTTTTTACCTTTCCCTGAGCCAACAGCTGTTTGGCCCGTACCACCTTTAAAAACACTTCCGGCAGCACCTTGCTGTCCACCAACAGATAGGGAAAACCACCTGTGGTTCCGGGAGAATCCTGCAAACTGTCCACCCCCTAAAAACGATTGTATTCCAATAAGATACAATATAACACGAAGGCCGGACAGCGACAAAACTGATAAAGCGGAATAATCCGGGAAATTCAGCAAAAATCAGGCGATTTTAAGAATGGCGTTGGAATCCCTTTAAAATCCAACGGTTATCTGCATGGACTGTGGAATATCCTTTTAATTTTTCACAAAATAGAAGCAAAATTGACATTTCGATGAGAGTTGGAGAAAAAAACCGGCAAAAACATTACCGCAAGGATTCCAACAGCGGATTGCGCCCCCTGCTCCGCCTTGCTATAATAAGGACAGGGACTCCACGTTGAGGAGTAGCTGGAGAATAATGGGGACGGTGAAAATACACAGCAAAGTGGAGACAAAGACAATTTTGGAGCAGAGCAGGGAGTCTCCTCCCCGGTCCCCCGCAATGACGGGGAGGATGGCTGCGCTGGGCATACAGGAGCAGATGGTCAACACTCCCAGAATGGTGGGGTCGGAGATGAACAGCCCCAAAACAAAATAGATGGTTACCGAGGTCAGCACCAGCCGCAGGAAGCTGATGAGATACACATCCCGATCCCCGAACAGCTCCCGGGGGCTGACTCTGGCCAGCTGGCATCCGATGGTCAACATGGAAAGCGGCGTGGTGGTGGCCGCCAGCATCTTCAGGGTGGTAAGGATGGCGGTGGGCAGCCGAAAGGGGCAAAAGAACAGAAGCAGCCCCACAAAACAGGAAAACACCACCGGTTTCATTAAAATCTGCTTCAGGGTATTTTGGCCGCTGCCTTCCCCCGCCAGCAGCCAGCCGCCTACGGTGTAGCTGCATAGGTTAAAGACAAGGGTAATGGGGGCGAGAAGGACGATGACCTCCCCTCCATACAAGGCAGTGAGGATGGGCTGAGCCATAAAGATGGCGTTGGGGAACATCAGGCAGGCAATCCAAGCCCCTTTGGTTTTGCCGGTTTTACCTGCCAGCCGGGCAGCCAAAGCGCCGATGGGCCATCCTACCGCCACGGCCACAGCCATTCCCACCGCGGTCAACCCCATCTCTCGGAGAAGGGCCGCGGAATAAGGAGCCTGTAGGTTGGCGATGATAAGTGCAGGCAAGGCTCCGTTGGTGAGCAGAGCGTTAAGTGGCTCCTCGTTGGTGAGCTTGCCCGTGCGGGCCAACAGCCATCCCACAAAAGCGATGAGCAGCAAAGCGGTGAGCTGGGAGAATATGGTCAAGGCTAAAAACATGTATCTACCATCCTTATGTCAAGATGAAAGCAAAGGGGCAGGAGCCCATTCAGTTCGTCAATACGCTCTAGGCGCTATTATACAGGAAAATGTGAAAAATTGCATCCCAGAAAACGGAGGAATACCATGAAGCGGACCAAAACGGCTTTAATTACCGGAGCCACCGGCGGAATCGGACAGGCTTTGTGCAGTCGGTTTGCCCAGCAAGGCTACCGGCTAATCATCACCGGACGAAACCCGACCCGGCTCAACCGGCTGGCACAGCGCCTTTACAGTACCTACGGCACAGAGGTCCGCTGTATCGGCATGGATTTAGGCGTCAAGGGAACCGCCCGGGAGCTTTGCGTCCGGCTGGATCAAATGGGGGCTGTGGTGGATGTGCTGGTCAACAATGCGGGGTTCGGCTTGGGAGGCCCCTTTGTGGAAAACCAACCGGAGGCCCAGCAGGAGATGCTCTACGTCAACATCCACACTGTCACCGAACTCTGCCGCCGCCTTCTCCCCGGCATGTTGGAGCGGGGCTGGGGCCGCATCCTCAACGTGGCCTCCACCGGCTCCTTTGTACCGGGGCCTTACAACGGAGTCTACTGCGCCTCTAAGGCCTATGTCCTCTCCCTAAGCCGTGCTCTGGCCGAAGAATGCCGGGGCACCGGCGTGGCGGTGACGGCTCTTTGCCCGGGAGCTACCCACACCGGCTTTGCCCGCCGGGCCGGCATGGAGAGCACCCTGCTGTTCCGGGCGGGGGTAATGACTCCCGCCCAGGTGGCGGCTCAGGGGTATCGGGGCCTGATGGAGGGCCGCACGGTGGTGATTCCCGGCCATCAGAACAAGGCGGTGTACTTTTTGAGCCGGATTGCCCCCCAAAGACTGGTGGCCCAGATTTCGGGAGCGATTCAGATGCCCCGGCAGGAGGAGGGCGCAGGCCCGTGCTCCGCTCCGGGAGAGCCTGAACCCTGCCAGTAAAAAGAGGTGCTCCCGGCCTGCTTTTTGCGATGAACTCCGTGCTCCGGCGTAAATTCCATAACCAAAAAGCCGCCGAGCCTCTGTCCGCTGATATAAAAAACGCGCCTGTCATTGCGACAGACGCGTTTTTCTTTTGAAAGCCTTAGGCACCGACAACGTTGACAGCCCGAAGCTTGTTGTTCTTGGGGTCGATTTCGGTATCGAAGGTAACTTTCTGGCCCTCGTTCAGGGACTTATATCCTTCGGAGACAATTGCGGAGAAGTGTACGAAGACGTCCTCGCCGCCGTCATCGTTGGAGATAAAGCCAAACCCTTTTTCTGCGTTGAACCATTTTACAGTACCGTTGTACATTTGTGGAACCTCCTAATAATTGCTGTGATTCCAACGACGCTTTTGTCATAAAAAATCACATGCTTGTGGCAATCATCAAACGTTCAATGACTAACACAAACATGTGAAGCATATGAGCATCTGGCGGCCTTAGAACACAGTTGTTAGTATACCATGGGAAGTTGGGAATGTCAACTGCTTTTTTTGCCCAAATCGTCCAAAATCATGTTTTGATGTCGCGGCCTTTAAAAGTAAAGGAAAATGGTTCAACCATCGCAAAAACAAGGGGCCGACTCCTTTGGGGAGCCGGCCGCCAAGCCGCTTACGCAGCCCGTATTTTTTGAACCAGCCAGATCACCACAAACCAGAACAGCTGATAGGCCGCCA
>CALCSA010000470.1 GCA_937894185.1 uncultured Clostridia bacterium
AGTTACGAATTTTTACTTAAAAAACTTTTATTTTTTACAATTAAGCCTTGACAAGGTAAAAAAACTATGGTATGGTGACATACAATCTAACACACTTAATTGCGTAGAAGGGAACTATTACCGCATTTGCCAGAAATACAGAGAGGGTCGGGGGCTGAGACGACTCAGGAAGGCAATGTCGGGAACTCGTCCCGGAGCAGCAGGCGCAACGCAGAGCTTTTCTTTGCTACTATGCCTTGCCGGAGGCCTACCGTTACAGGGGACGCAATATTGAAGGGGCATCTGCCTCTTCTCGTATTGTTGTGAGCGCGCGTTTTTATACGCGAATTCAGGTGGTACCGCGAAGCGTCAGCCTTCGTCCTGATTTTCAGGACGGGGGCTTTTGTTTATCATCCGTCTGCTCCCATGCGGCTCGCGAGAAAGAAATCAGGGGGAATCATTATGACACAGAATAACAGGATTGTAATTTTTGACACCACCCTGCGTGACGGCGAACAGACTCCCGGGGTCAACCTCAATCTTTCGGAAAAGCTGGAGATTGCACGCCATCTGGAATCTCTGGGCGTCGATGTAATAGAAGCCGGATTCCCCGCCGCCTCCCCCGGAGATTTTGAGGCGGTCCGGGCTGTTTCCCAAAATGTCGGCTGCTCTGTCGCCGCCCTGTGCCGCTGCGTTCCCGACGATATCCAAAAGGGATGGAAGGCGGTCAAATACAGCAAGAATCCACGCATTCATGTGTTTTTGGCCACCAGCGACATCCACATGAGATACAAGCTGCGCATGAAGCCGGAAGAAGTGCTGCGCCGGGCGGTAGAGGGAGTCCGGCTGGCCAAAAGCCTTTGTGATAACGTAGAGTTTTCCTGCGAGGATGCCAGCCGCTCCCTGCCTGAATTTCTCTATCAGGTGCTGGAGGCGGTGATTGAAGCGGGAGCCACCACCGTCAACATCCCCGACACCGTGGGATACGCTACTCCCCCCGAATTCGGGGCCTTAATTCAAAGCATCTTTGAAAAGGTGCCCAACATATCCAAGGCTATGGTCAGCGTTCACTGCCACAATGATTTGGGTATGGCGGTGGCCAACACCCTTTCCGCCATTGAAAACGGCGCCCGGCAGATCGAAACCACCATCAACGGGCTGGGGGAACGGGCGGGGAACTGCTCCATGGAAGAGGTGATCATGGCCCTGAGCGTCCGATCAGGTATCTACGGCATCGATCACGGTATCGACACCACCAAGCTTTACCGCACCAGCCAGCGAGTTTCCAAATTCACCGGCGTATCGGTGCCCATCAACAAGGCCATTGTGGGGGCCAACGCCTTCGCCCACGAATCGGGCATCCACCAACACGGTGTGCTGGCCAACCCCATGACCTACGAGATCATGACTCCCCAGTCGGTGGGCAAAACCGACAGCACTTTGGTGCTGGGCAAGCTCTCGGGCCGCCACGCCTTTAGCGATAAGCTCAGTGCCATGGGTTACTCCCTTTCCAAGGAGGAAATAGACGGCGCCTTTGCTCGCTTCAAGGTGTTGGCCGACCGGAAAAAGACGGTCACCGACAAGGATTTGGAAGTCCTCATTACCCAAAAGGTGGCGGAGGTTCCCACTTTCTACCGTCTGGAAACCTTCCAGATTCAAAGCGGCAACAAGATGCAGGCCATGGCCAGTGTGACCTTGGTCCACAACCAAGAGCAGCTCACCCAAGCCGCTACCGGCGATGGGCCCATCGATGCCGCCTACAACGCTGTCTCCCGGATTGTAGGGGGAGAGTGGCCGTTGGCCGCCTACGATATCAAGGCCGTTACCGAAGGGATGGACGCTTTAGGAGAGGTCATCGTCCGGGTGACTCAGGATGGCAGAACCTACACCGGCAGGGGTTTTTCCACCGATATTATCGAGGCTTCCATTCTGGCCTATATCAACGCCATCAACCGGGCCATCGCACAGCGGGAGCGGGTTCGGGGTTAACAAAAAAACAATTAGGAAGCAGCGTATCATGGAAATGACCATGACTTAGTCAAGTGAAAAACTCTTGACACTGGGGGAGTGTTTCCGATACCTTTGTATTCAAATCACCATCAGCGCCCTTTGCCTGTGTCTTTGTACCGGCGAACGGGCGCTTTGTTGAGAGATCAGTTAGGGTTTATGCGGCACATTCCGCCCGGAAGCCCCCAGAAAGAGAGTGTATTTCCATGGAACTGAAGGATATTGAACTGGCGGCATCCCGTCTAAAGGGCGTAATTCATGAAACTCCCGTCAACTCCTCCCGCACCTTTTCGGAGCTTTCGGGGGCGGAGCTGTTCTTAAAGTGCGAGAATCTGCAAAAAACCGGCTCCTTCAAAGTGCGGGGAGCCTATAACAAAATTGCCACCTTGGCCGGGGAACAGGGGCAGCTGCCCATGCTCATTGCCTCCAGCGCCGGAAATCACGCTCAAGGAGTAGCCTATGCTGCCCGGGCCATGGGAGCGCAGGCCACGATTGTGATGCCCCGCACCACCCCCATTGCCAAGGTGTCCGCTACCCAAGGCTATGGAGCCAACGTGGTGCTGCACGGCGACTGCTACGACGAAGCCTATGCTCATGCGGCCAAGCTGCAGGAGGAAATGGGGGCGCTGTTCATCCACCCCTTTGATGATCCTGCCGTTATAGCGGGGCAGGGAACCATCTCTCTGGAAATCCTCAGAGCGTTGCCGACGGTGGACGCAGTGCTGGTTCCCGTGGGCGGGGGAGGCCTTTTGGCCGGAATGGCCGCCTGCATCAAGCAGATCAATCCCCGGGTGCGGGTGATCGGAGTGCAGGCCGCCGGGGCCGATGCCATGGTTCGCAGCTTCTGCACCAAACAGGATGTCAGCTGCGATGGGGTAGCCACCATCGCCGATGGAATTGCGGTCAAAAAGCCGGGGGTGCTCACCTCCTCCCTGATTTGGGAGTATGTGGACGAGATGGTCACCGTCACCGACGACGAGATTGCCTCCACCATCCTGCTGCTGTTGGAGCGGGATAAAATGGTGGTGGAGCCTGCCGGAGCCGCCGCCCTTGCCGCCGCCATCAGCCGAGTGGTGGACCTTGGGGGCAAGCGGGTGGTCTGCGTGCTTTCCGGCGGAAATATCGATGTGAGCTTTATCCATCGGGTGGTGGAAAAGGGCCTGGTCACTCGGGGCAGACAGATTAAATTCCGCACCATCATGCGGGATATTCCCGGCAGCCTGAACACCTTTACCGACATTGTGGCCCAGTGTGGCGCCAACATCGTGATGTTGCAGCACGACCGCATGAGCATTGACCTTCAGTTGGGGGATGCCATTTTGCATGCGGTTTGCGAAGTTAGCGGCCGGGAGCATGGAAAGGAACTGTTTCAGCGGCTGGAGGAGCACGGCTATCAGATTGAGGCGGAATTATAAAACCTGCCCCGGTGCAGGAAGGACAAGCCATAAAGCATACAGGAGCCGAAAGGCTCCTGTATTTTGATGAGGCCGGTTCTGCTTGCCGCAAAAAATTATTCACTCCCGCCGAAGCTGTGGGGTTGCTGCCGGTTGCGAAAGTGCTTCTTCACCATCTGAATCAGACGACTGGTATCGCTGTAAAGATGGCGGTCCTTCTTCCAGATCAGGGAGATACCCAGCTCGATCGGGTCTTCCAGAGGAATCCCCACAAGGTCGGGGTTCATTTCCAGCACATGCTGGAACATAAAGGCTCCGGCGTGGCTGCGGGCCAACATGTGTTTAATGGTGTAAAGCTGGTTGGAATACATAATCACCTTGGGGTGAATGCTGCGGCTGAAGAAGCGCTGGCGCAGCAGCTCGGTTTGAAAGGAGCCCTGCTGCATCAAAATCACAGGGGCGTCGTCCAAATCCTGCAGGGAGATGCTTTCGGCCCCCGCCATGGGATGCTTTTGGTCCACACAGTAGACCAGAGAGGTGCGCATCAACTCGATGCTGTTGAGCCGGGACTCCTTTTCGTCGGAGACGGCCAAAGCCACGTCCAGCTCCTCACTGAGGACCATTTCCTGAATTTTCAGGGAGCCGTACTCCACCATTTCCAGCAAGACATCGGGATATTCGCTGTGGAACAGATCAAAAATATCGGGGAAGAGAAACGTACCGATCATGGGCGGTACACCAATGCGGATCATGTTGTGCTTTTTCCCCATATCCTGCATATCGCTGACCAGCATATCCAGCCGGTACAGCACCCGGGACAACCCCTGATAGAAGTAGTACCCCTCCTGCGTGGGGGAAAGACGCATCTTGATCCGATGGAATAAATTTATTCCCAGCTCGGTTTCCAAATCCCGAATGGAGTTGGAAATCGAGGGCTGGGTGACATGCAAAACCTGAGCCGCCTTGGTAATGCTGCCCTGTTTGCAAACCTCCATAAAGTACCGCAACTGGGTTAAAGTCACCGGATCACCGCCTAAAGGAATTCATATTTAATTCTATTATATCACATAGTATAGCCTAAAACTATAATGTATTAGTTTTTATGTATTTTACAAATGGCTTGTAATAATGTATTCTCAAGTTGTAGAAGATAAAAGTTCGCCGTGAAAGAGGATCTTGGATTGACAATAATTTGACAATATCGGAAAAATAATCTTTCACGGTGATGATTTTCTGGTATTTATTCCAATCACCATGCTCAGTAACAAAGCAGGCAATCTATTTTTCCATGGAGGTAGACGATTATGAGTACACGCACAGCCTTTGATACTAGATTGAAGAAAAAGGAAGCTCCTCCCGTTATGATGCGGGGTTATGGTATTCTGGAAGTGAACAAGCCTGGCTGGCTGGAAAAGCCCCGGCCGGTGGCAGGCCCTCTGGACGCCATTGTACGCCCCACCATTGTAGCTCCCTGCAGCTCCGACACCCATGTGTCTCACGGTGGCTCCGGCCCCAAGACCAACCTGATTCTGGGACACGAAGCCGTAGGCATTGTGGAAGAAGTGGGCGAGCTTGTCACCAAGTTTGCCCCCGGTGACAAGGTTGTAGTTCCCTGTGTCACCCCCGACTGGCTTTCTATGGGCACACAAGCGGGAAAATCTACCGCTCACGACCATCATCTGATGGGCAGCTTTAAGTTCCTCTCCCAAAAGGATGGCGTTTTTGCCGAATATTTCCACGTCAATCAGGCGGATGCCAATTTGGTTCACATGCCCGACGACGTGTCTCCCGAAGCGGCCCTTATGACTGTGGATATGATGTCCACCGGATTCCACGGCGCCGAGCTGGCGGAAATCGGATACGGCGATACCGTTGTGGTCATTGGAATCGGACCGGTTGGACTGATGGCTGTGGCAGGAGCCCAGTTGCGGGGTGCTGGACGAATCATCGGCATCGGAACCCGTCCCAACTGCGTAAAAATTGCCCGGGAATACGGCGCCACCGATATTGTCAGCTACAAAGAGGGCGATATTGTCGAGCAGATCAAGGATTTGACCGGCGGCGGGGCCGACAAGGTGATCATTGCCGGTGGAGATGCCGAAACCTTCCGTCAGGCAGTGGATATGACCAAAGAGATGGGCGTTGTGTCCAACATCAACTTCTTTGACCTGTCCCACGTTCTGTCCATGCCCGCCTGGTCTTGGGGACTGGGAATGGCCAACAAGGATATTCGCGGCGGCTTCTGCCCCGGCGGTGCCCTGCGGATTCAAAAGCTTCTGGAAGTCATCCGCCATGGCCGTCTGGATCCCACCAGGATCATCTCCCACAAGTTCCATGGCTTTGAGAAAATGGAGGAAGCTTTTGACCTGATGGACAAGAAGGCTCCCGATCTCATCAAGCCCATCGTCTATATGGACGCTCAGTAATCCATGCGAAGGGACCGGCTTCTCTGCCGATCTCTTCCTTCGCGGCAAAACGGCCCTCCGAAATTAATCGGGAGGGCCGTTTGTTGTTCCTCTCATCTGCGGATCAAAAGCTGCCTCTGCGTTTAAATTCTGGGGTGAGAACCGTCCGGGTAGGAGGGTTGCGCCCCCGAATCAGCTCCGACAGGGTGGCCACCGCCCGGCGGCACATGTCGTCCACCTTGTTGTCCACGCTGGAAAGCTCGGGGGAGGAGCATTCGCAGAGGATGGAGTCGTTGAACCCCACTACCGCCACATCCTCCGGCACTCTCAGGTTGCGGGCCTGCAAAGCCTTAAGGGCTCCCAGAGCCAGCAGGTCCTCGCTGGTGACCACCGCATTGAAGGTCACCCCGGAATCAATCAGCCTGCCCACCCGCTCTTTGACAGCGTCGGCATCCTTAGGAACCTGTAGGGTAAGAGCGGGGGAGTGGAAGATATTGTAGTCGGCACAGCCCCGGGTAAAGCCTCTCCACTTGGAAAGACTGGCGTAGTTTTCGGTGTTTTCGATGTAGAGAATTTCCCGGCGGTTTTCGTAAGCCAGTGCCCGCACCAAATGATAGACCGCGCCTTCTTCATCGCAAAAGACACAGTAGGTGTTGGGAATATCCAAGGAGCCGTTGACCAAAATCACCGGAACCTGAGTGGCGGCCTGAGCGATATGTTCGTTGCTGGTCCGCTCCTGAAAGATGGAACCCACCAAAATCATGGCGTCCACCCGCTTGGAAAGAAGAAGCTGCATGTAACGGCTTTTTTCCGTCACATCGTTGCCGGTACAGCAGAGAATGACGTCATAGCCCAGAGTGCGCAACTCGCTTTCGATGGTGGCCACCGCCCGAGCGTAGAACAAATCGCTGACGGTGGAACAGAGAACCCCCACCATCTGGATAGAGCCCAGCCCCAAACCTCTGGCAAAGACGTTGGGGGTATACCCCATTTCCGCAATGACGCTTTCCACCTTTTGTCGGGTCTTTTCGGAGACGTTTTCCTTGCCGTTA
>CALCSA010000471.1 GCA_937894185.1 uncultured Clostridia bacterium
ACCGTCATGTGAGGCCAGAGCGCGTAGCTCTGAAAGACCAGATTGAGCATCCGCTTGGAAGGAGGCGCAAAATAGAGTTCCTTTGCGTTGACCATCAGTTCCCCGTCCATGTACAGGGTGCCGTTCTGGGGCTTTTCCAGCCCCGAGACCACCCGCAGAGTGGTGGTCTTTCCGCAGCCGGAAGGCCCCAGCAGGGTCATAAACTCCCCGTCCTCAATGGTGAGGTTCAGGTTCTTCAGCACATGGTTGCTGCCGTAATACTTGTCGATACCTTTTAGTACAATGGTGCTCATTACTTAACCCCCCATACTCTTGGAAATGTCGGCGTTGCCGAACTTGTTGGTCAGCCAGTAAACAAACAGAACAATTAGGAACATAATCACCGCTACCACGTTGGAGTAGGGCGGCATGTTGCTGTTGGAATAGGAAAAAGCCATGTAGGGCAGGGTGGTCATGGTGGGAGTGACCAGCAGCATAATCAGGTCCAACTCCTTCATGATGGAGATAAAGATCAGCATAAAGCCCGAGACAAACCCTGCCTTGGAAAGAGGCAGCACAATTCTGGCAAACCGCTTAAAGAAGCCCGCGCCTTCAATGGAGCCGGCTTCCTCCAGCTCGATGCCGATCTGCATCATGTTAGAGGTTCCCGCCCGGGAAGAAAAGGGCAGGTGTTTGACCACGCTGACCAGAACCAGCAGGGTAAAGGTTCCGTACAGGCCGGGGATCAGCCCACCCAAAGAGGGGGTGGAAAACATGGAAAGATAGATGGCTCCAAAGGCGATGGAGGGAATCAGATAGGGGATAAAGACCAGCTGCTCCACCAGCTTGCCGGAAAACTGGCCCCGGCTGCGGGAGCTGATATAGCCGATGAGCTGCCCACAGAAGGTGGCAAAGACCGAGGTAATGACCACCAGTTTCAGGGTGTTCCAGGTGTTGTTCCAAAAGTGGGGATTGGCCAACACGCCGGGTTCACCCTCGTAGATAGAGGAATTCCCCGAGCCGACCCAGTAATAGGTAGAAAAGTTATCCACATGGTAGGTCCCGGGTTTGAGCATAAAGGTATCCAGAGTGAGGACCAGCAGAGGCCCGATCACCGCAATCACCACAAAGAGAACCAGCAGCAGGGTGACCAGAGGCTTCCAGTTCCCCAGAGGGATAAGGGTGGAGCGTCCCCCCTTGCCGCCAATGGTGGCATAGCTGCGCCGGGAGCCGATGGCTCTCTGGTTTAGGTAAACGTTGGCGGAGGAGATGAGGATGAGGATCATGGCGATGGCGTAACCGGTGGTGGTCTGCTGTTGCTTGATGGTGGCATACAGACTGGTGGAAATGGTCATAAAGTTGACCTTCATTCCCAAAAAAGCAGGTACGCCAAAGGTTCCCATGGACTTGGAAAAAGTAAGGATAAAAGCCGATAGAATAGCGGGCAGCACCAAAGGCAGGGTGATCCGGCGGAGGATCTGAAGCTTGCCGGCTCCCGCAATCTCCCCCATTTCCTCCAGCTCGCTGTTGATGGAGCCCAGCGCCGCCGACACCAGCAGGTAGGCATAGGCGTAGTAGTGCATGGTCAGCACCAGCACAATGGGAATGGGCCCGTAGGCCAGCCACTCGGGCACATTGATTCCCATTGCCGCCAGAAACCCCATGCTGCCGCCAATTCGGGGCGTTTTAAACACCGTCATCCAGGCCATGGACTTACACCAGGAGGGCAGCATATAGGGGATGATGATGGCCAGAGAGAAGAACTTCTTGCCGGGCAGGTCGCTGCGGACCAGCAGCCATGCGGTGGCCGACCCCAGAACGATGCTGAACACCGATACCGTCAGAGCGATACACAGGGAGTTGAGCATGGGTTTGTAGAGCAGGGCGGAGCTGACATCGGAAAAGAGGAGCCTGTTCCAATAAAACAGGGTAAAATCCCCTACCTCTACCCCTGCGCCAAGACGGCGCAGGTCCCGCTGTGCGACCTCAAAGGTGGTGGAGATCATATCGATCAAAGGCACCACAATCAGGTAAACCAGCAGCAAAATGGTTACCATGACGATAATATTATAAGGGTTTCCAAACAGGCTTTTCTCAGCGTTTTTGATTTTGCGGGCCTGAGAGAACTCTTCTTCCGCCGCAAACTGGGGAGACGTGCAGGTGGCGTTCATAACATCAATCCTTTCCCGCCAGCAGCTTTGCACAGACTGTGCAGACTAGCGCAAACGTTTCCGCAATTAATTTCGTGATTACTATTCTATACAAGATATTCTGGTTTGTCAAGACAAATATAACTAAGATTTAAATACAAAGTGGACTAAAACTATACAAATAATGACAGAGCTACCTTGACAAACTCCTGATGATGCAGTAGTATGGATGAAAAGCTGCGAAATCGTTTTCGAAAATTTGCGTATGAAAGGCGATCAGGGGTGAAAAGAGTTACCATTAAGGACGTGGCCAGCGTGGCCGGCGTTTCTTACACCACCGTATCCCGTGCTCTTTCCGGAAGCGGAGAAATTGGGGAGGAGACCCGCAAGCGAATCGTCCAGATCGCCCGGGAGATGGGGTATTCCCCCAACACTTTGGCCCGCTCTCTGGTAGCCCGGGAAACCAAAACCATTGGCCTTGTGGTCAACAATATCAGTTCGCCCTACACCTCCGAGGTGGCCCTGTACATCGAGGAACAGGCTTGGATTCACGGTTACAGCCTGATCTTGTGTAACTCCTGCGGCAATGTGGAAAAGGAGCAGGCAGCCTTTGAGCTGATGACAGGCCGGCAGGTGGACGGCATCATCATTCACCCCGCCGACGAGGAAACCTACTGCCGGGTTTTGCCCTACGCCAAAAGCACGCCGACAGTCTTTCTCAACGAGGATATGGGGGAGCTGCCTGCCAGCTATGTCACCATCGACAACTACAAGGGCACCTGGATGGGGACGGAATACCTCCACTCTCTGGGCCACCGGGAGATTGTCTACTTTGGCCGACGGTGGGGCAAGCGCACTCGAACCCAGCGTGCCCAAGGCTATAGCGATGCCTGCGAAAACTACGGCCTCACCCCCCGGTTTATCGATTACCCCCACGCCGTCACCACCTCCCATCAGGCCTACCAGCTGGCCCGGGAACTGTTTGCGGAAGGCAATCGCTTCACCGCGGTCTTTGCCAACACCGATGTGATGGCCCTGAGCGTTCTGCAGGCCGCCGACGCCTTTGGGGTGCGGATTCCCGAGGATGTTTCTCTGCTGGGATTCGATAACATTGTGTTTTCCGCCCTGCCCAAAATTAACCTCACCACCATCGAACAGCCCAAGCAGGCCATTGCGGCTGCGGCGGTCACCATGCTGCTGGAGCGGATCAAGCTGCCCAAAACCGAGCACAGAAACCGGGTGCTGGTGCCCTCTCTGGTGATTCGGGATTCCTGCCGGCGCATCGACCCGCCCCGGGAAGAACGCGCTGTCTGAACAAAGCCATGGAAAACCCACCGCGCTTATGGTAGAATAAAACGCGGTGGGTTTTTGTATGCCGCCGAAAGGGGAACAAGTGGATGCAGGATTTGAACGAGAGAAGGCTTGGCAGCATCACCATTCTGTCCGGTTTTTGCCTGAGCTTTTTATATGTGCTGGTCTTTGCGCTGGCCTATATTCTCACCTCGGGGTGGGTGGCGGTCAAGGTCCCTCAGAACACCGGAACCTTTGGGGCGGTGTGGGGCCCACCTTTTTTGATCAGTCTGGTGGCGGCGATTCCCTGCTGCAGCCTTATCTTTTTGCTGAAGAACAAGCTGGTGGTTCCGGTGGGATTTTCTTTTCTGGCCATCTACTATCTGATCTTCCTGCTGGTGCTCCATCGGGACTATTCCGGGGTGGAGCTTGCCTACCTGAACCAGATGCTTCGCCTGTACCTGATGCCCCCCACGGTGGTGGGGAATTTTCTGGGCTGGGGGAGCTACCTTTTGCTCAAACACCGGGGAGGATAATCCCCCAATGCTAAAAGGAAGGAGCTGCCTGCGGGCGGCTCCTTTTGATAGAGAGGCAGGGCGGGGGCATGGCTTTCCACCGGACGGGATTTGGTGTATAATAACACTAAAGTCGAATTGTGTAGCATGGGAGGGACCGCCCTTGTACTGCGTCGTATCCAGCTTTGGGCTGGCGGGGATTGAGCCCTATGTGGTTTCGGTAGAGGTGGATGCCCGCCGGGCTCTGCCCGGTTTTGACATTGTGGGCCTGCCCGATGCCGCCGTTAAGGAAAGCCGGGAGCGTGTGCGTTCGGCATCCCAGAATCTGGGATACAAGGCTCCTGTAGTTAAGGTGGTGGCCAATCTGGCCCCCGCCGACCAAAAAAAGGCGGGATCGGTTTACGATCTGCCCCTGTTGATGGGCTACCTCTGTGCCTGCGGCTATGAAAGCTTTGATCTTTCCGGCATCGCCATGGTGGGGGAGATTGGGCTGTCGGGGGAGGTGCGGGGCATACCGGGGGTGCTGCCCATGGTGCTGGATGCCGCCCGACTGGGGTTTTCCAAAGTCATTGTCCCCGCCGAAAACGCGGCGGAAGCCTCGGTAGCCAAGGGGGTGGAGGTGCTCTGTGCCTCCCAAGCCGGAGAGGTGATCGCCTACCTGCGGGGGGAAGGCTCCCTGCCCCCGGCAAAGGCTCCTTCCGCCGTGGAACACAGGGAAACCTACCTGCCCGACCTTTCAGAGGTTAAGGGCCAGATGGAGGCCAAGCGGGCCTTGGAGGTGGCTGCGGCGGGAGGACACAACCTGCTGCTCATCGGTCCCCCGGGCACCGGAAAAAGCATGCTGGCCAAACGGCTCCCCTCCATTCTGCCCCCCTTGAGTGAGGAGGAAGCGGTGGAGGCTACCAAAATCTACTCGGTGGCGGGAATGCTTCCCGACGGAGTGTCCCTGCTGCGGAACCGGCCCTTTCGCTCCCCCCACCACACGGTGTCGGCGGCTTCCCTTACCGGGGGAGGCTCCCTGCCCCGGCCGGGGGAAATTTCTCTGGCTCACCACGGGGTTTTGTTTCTGGACGAGCTGCCCCAGTTTTCCCGCAGTGTGTTGGAGGTGCTCCGCCAGCCTTTGGAGGATGGGGAGGTCACCATCTCCCGGGTGCGGCAGCGCCTGACCTACCCCAGCCGGGCCATGCTGGTGGCGGCCATGAACCCCTGCCCCTGCGGCTACTTCGGTCATCCCACCCAAAGCTGCACCTGCACGCCCCGGGCGGTAGAGCAGTATCTGGGGCGGGTATCGGGGCCTTTGCTGGACCGAATCGATCTCCACATGGAGGTTCTGCCGGTGGAGTATCAGAAGCTTTCCTCCAATCGGCCGGAAGAAAGCTCCGCCTCGGTTCGGCAACGGGTGGCGGCTGCCCGGAAGCTTCAGGCCAAACGCTTTGCTGGCAGCGGCATTACCTGCAACGCCCAGATTCCCCCCGCCTTGCTGGCCCAGTCCTGCCCCTTGGAGCCGGCGGCGGAAAAGCTGCTGGCTGCCGCCTTTGAGCGGATGGGCCTTTCGGCCCGGGGATATGGCAGGATTCTCAAGGTAGCCCGCACCGCCGCCGATCTGGAGGGAGCGCAGCGCATTGGTCCGGCACATATTTCTCAGGCCATTCAGTTCCGGGGGCTTGACCGGAAGTACTGGGGCGGGGTATGATAGGGAAAACAGATCGTTTAAGGGAGGATCTATATGGTAAAGCATCTGGTCATGTGGAAGCTGGAGGACGGGCTGGACCGAGCCCAACAGGCGATGGCCTTTCGGGAGCAGGCAAACACCCTGCTGAGCAAAATTGAAGGCGTGCTCAAGGTGGAGCTGTGGGAAGGGTATAAGTCCCAGGCCATCGACCACGATCTGGCCCTGTACATTGAGTTTGCCGGCCGGGAAGCGGAAGCCGGTTACCGGGATCACCCCTGCCACATACAGTTCAAGGAGTTTATCAAGGGTAAGGTTCGGGAAAGAGTCTGCATTGATACCGAAGTGTAACAAGTCAATCAAGGCATCTGCGTCTGGGCGGCGCAGGTGCTTTTTGATTCAGATGAAGCTGGCGGCAGTCACAAAGGGGGGAAACAAAACCGCCTCCGGCATTGGCCGGAGGCGGTTGGGGAAGGCTGCGCTGTTATTTTACAGAATGATGCAGACCAGACCGCCGCAACCCTCGTTGATAATCCGCTCGATGGTTTCCTGCAGCTTCATCCTCGCGTCGGCAGGCATCCGGTAGAGCTTGTTATGCAGCCCTTCGTTGACCAGCTCGTGGAGGGATTTACCAAAAATGTTGGAGGCCCAGATTTTTTCCGGGTTTTCCTCAAAGTCGTTGAGCAGGAACATCACCAGTTCTTCGCTTTGCTTTTCGCTGCCCACAATGGGGGAAATTTCGGTGGTGATGTCCGCCCGCATCATGTGGATGGAAGGAGCGGATGCCCGCAGCTTGACGCCGTACTTGCCGCCCTGATTGACGATCTGGGGTTCCTCCAGAGTCAGCTCTTCCAGCCCGGGCATGACAATGCCGTAGCCGGTGGCCGCCACTTCCTCCAGGGCGCCCCTGATCTTATCGTACTCCTTCTTGATCCGGGCCAGCTCGATCATGGTGGGCATAAGGCCAGCCTCTCCGTCAATCTCGATGCCGGTGGCCTCCCCCAGAATGGCGTAAAACAAGGCGGTGGAAACAAGGATGCTCATCTTGACGCTGCCATGGCCCAGATCGATATCGTCCACCCGGTGGGTTTGAATGTGATCGCAGCTGCCCAAATCCTCAAAGGCAGACTCCACGTCCCGCACATGCTCCACTTTGCGGGCGCAGTCCTGAATGCAGTTGTAAATGCTGCTCTTGAGCCAGTGCTCTTTATCCAGGGCGCAGATCCAGCCGGGAATATCCA
>CALCSA010000472.1 GCA_937894185.1 uncultured Clostridia bacterium
TCCTTTCCCTGTGGATCAGCCGCAACGGAAAGGCTGTCATGGCAGCGGGAAACGGCGGCAGGGACGAAAAGGAACAGCGGCTCTAACCGAACACGGAACAAAAGCAAACAAGAGGCGGCGGCCCCCTTTTCCGCAGATGCTCTGCCGGGGCCTGTTGCTTTTGATACATTGATTCACACACTGAAACGGAGGCATTGACATGCGCAAACGATTATCGGGACTACTGGCCTGTGCTCTGCTGTTGGGGGCACTGGTGGGCTGCCAAAGCGGCGGACCTTCTTCTTCCAAAAGTAGCGGACAGCTGAACCTCTACACGTGGGAGGGAATGTTCCCCCCCGAGGTGCTGGAAGGCTTTGAAAGTGAAACCGGCATCAAGATCAACTATTCCAACTACGACTTTGGCGAAACCATGCTGACCAAGCTGCAGACGGCGGGGGGCGGCGAATACGATCTGGTGATTACCGACGACTATATTGTGGAAAGCGTCATCGCCGCCGGTCTGGCCCAGAAGCTGGACAAATCCAAGCTCCCCAACTTTGAAAACATCAACCCTGTCTATCAGGGGCAGTTCTTTGATCCCACCGACGAGTACACCGTTCCCTACGGGGCCGGAGTACAGACCATCGCCTACAATCCCGAGACAGTGACCAAGCCCATCACCGGCTACGCCGACCTGTGGGATCCCTCCCTTGAGGACAAAATCGGCATCATTGCCAACTACCGGGTAATCAACGGCATGGCTCTCAAGGTGCTGGGAGAAAGCTATAACACCAATGATCTGGACAAGATTCAGGCGGCGGGGGATAAGCTGATTGAGCTGGCTCCCAATATCCGCCTGATCAAAGACGACAATCTGCAGGACGATTTGATCTCCGGCGAGATTGATGTGGCCATCATGTACACTTCCCAAGTAACATTGGCCAAGCTGAGCAAGCCGGAGCTGGAGATGGTGTTCCCTGTCGAGGGCATCGGGTTTGGAGTGATGCCCGCCTTCATCCCCTCCGAGGCTCCCAACGCCGAGGCCGCCTACCGCTTTTTGGAGTATCTGCTGCGGCCGGAAATCGGAGCCCAATGCTTTGAGTGGCTGGGCTACTACAGCACCAATGCTGCATCGGACGAGTATATCGCCGAGGAGCTCCGGGATTTCCTCACTCTTCCCGCCGGCTTTGGAGACAACACCGAGATGATCGGGAACATTGACGCCGACGCTCAGGACCTTCACGCCAAAATCTGGACCGAATTCAAAACGGCCTGCGGGCAATAAACAGGGCGCACTCCTAAAAAAGTCTTGTTTGCAGCCCTCGCGCTTAGGCAGTAAGACAAGCCGGCTGTCATATGCTGGTAATAGAATGAGCCGGAAGGATCTGCTCTTTCCGGCTCAGCCATTTTTTGCAATCCTGTGCGCAGCGGATGCTTGACGGAGGACTCATGGAAAACTGGAAAACCAAATTTGTGCTGTTAAGTGTGGGGCAGGCGATCTCGATGCTGACCAGCTCCATTCTGCAAATTTCCATTGTCTGGTACCTCACCCAGCAGACAGGCTCGGCAGTGGTGGTCACCGCCTCTACCTTGTCGGGCTATCTGCCCCGGGCGGTGCTGGGTATGTTCACCGGGGTGTTCATCGACCGCTTTGACCGGAAGAAGATTCTCATCCTTTCCGACTTTGCCATCGCTC
>CALCSA010000473.1 GCA_937894185.1 uncultured Clostridia bacterium
GCACGCCTCCCGCCGCAAGGACGCAGCAGGCACAGGACAAAAGCCTGTCAGCTTCCCCTATAAAGTGGTGGACCCCTCCCAGGAGTACGGCTTTGTGGCTGTGGCGGCGGGAAAGGGAGTACAGGCCCTGTTTAAAGATTTGGGCGTAGACAACGTTGTCAGCGGTGGCCAAACCATGAATCCTTCCACCGATAACATTCTGGAGGCCATTCACGGAACCCCTGCCAAAACCGTGATTGTGCTGCCCAACAACAAAAACATCATCATGACGGCGGAGCAGGCAGTGCGTCTGGCCGACCGGGGCGTTTATGTATTGCCTACAAAAACCATCCCACAAGGGCTGTCGGCCATGCTGGCCTTCGACCCCGAGGCTTCTCTGGCCGACAATCAGCTGGCCATGGTCAAAGCCACCGAGCGGGTGGGCACCGGACTGATTACCTTTGCCGCCCGGGACAGCAGTTTTGACGGTCACAAAATTAAAAAAGATGAAATTTTGGCTCTGGAAAACGGCAAGATTTCCTTTGTGGAAAAGGATGCCTCCAAGGCTTTGCTGCGGATGGCAAAATCCATGGTGAAGAAAGACAGCACCTTTGTCACCCTGCTGTACGGGGAGGATGTCACCCCCCAGCAGGCGGAGGAGCTGGAAGAAACCCTGCGTCTGCGCCTTCCCGACGGAGTGGAGCTGGCGGTAATCAGCGGGGGACAGCCTGTGTATTATTACATGCTCAGCGTGGAGTAGTGCAGCAAAACCCTTCTTTTTATACACTATAAATTTAGGCGGTATGTCAAATCGGCGTACCGCCTTTGCCCGGCAAAAAGCCCCTGCCCGGACCGGAAATACCCGCTCCGATTTGGGTGTTGCATTTCCCGGGTGTTATGTTATAATTTGAAAATACGGACCTGCGCTTGGGTGCAAGTCAACTACTTTGGAGGTCGATGTTGTTTTGAAGAAGATTCTTGCGTTACTGCTAACCATACTGATGGTGATAAGCTTAGCGGCCTGCGCCGATCGGGAACCCAAACCTGCCGATGAGTCCTCCGCTTCCTCATCATCCCAACAGTCATCAAAGGTAGAGCCGGAAAATACATATGAATTGCCCGACTTTCCCGATCACGGCGAAGATATTGCCGCCATGAAGGAAATCAACGACGATACCAGAGGTTGGCTGCGGATTCCCGACACCACCGTGGATGATGTTGTGGTGAGCAAAATGGACCCCAACGACTACAACCGGTACTATCTGCGCCGGGATATTCATAAAAACGACGGCGTGATGGAAGGCGTTTACTACGCCGATTGCCGCAATCAATTTGACGGCACCGCGGAAGGCCTTTCCCAGAACACCACCATTTACGGTCACGCTCTGGATATGAACGACGACCCTGAGCATATCCGTTTCAGTCAGCTCAAAAAATTCTGGGATATTGATTTTGCCAAAGATCACCCCTACATCTACTTTTCCACCGAGGGTGAAGATCTGGTCTGGGAGATTTTTGCCACCTTCTTCACCACCCTGAATCACGATTATATTAATCCATTGGACGGCTTTACGGACGAGCAGATCGAGACCTTTTTGAACGAAATTAAAGCCCGGTCGGAATACAATTACAACGTAGAGGTCACCCCCGACGATAAATACCTCACCCTTTCCACCTGCGTTTATAAGCTAACCCCAGGCGTGTACCCCAACAATTACCGCTATGTTATCATGGCCAAACTGGTCACCGACGACAATTACAAAGAAAAGGCCGATTTGGAAGTGAATCCCAACATCCTTGGCCCTGACGAAAAATATACCGGCTAATCCACTGAAGAAACGATGCCCCCCGTTGCAGGCACTGCCTGTGACGAGGGGCGTTTTCCTATGGTAGAGAAAGTGCTGGAGGTCCTTATTCAAACAGCATGTGCCGGAAGTAATGGTCTGCAAAAGCGGGGTTGGCGGCAAGCTCAACCGTGTGAGCCTGTTTTGCGATCTCCTCCGACACCTGAACTAACCCTTGATTTTGCAGCAGCAGGGAGGCACCGGTATGGGCAGCGTTGCCAATGGATTGAGATCGCCCCAGCAGCTTTTCGGGAATCAGGCCGATGCTTGCCCCATGTTCCAGATTTAGATAGCGGCCGAATCCCCCGGCAATGGAAAGAAGCTCCACCTGCTCGGCATCCATCCCGGAGATGCCAAGCAGGGTTTCCATCCCCGCCCGGATAGAGCCCTTGGCCAACTGGATGGTTCGAACATCTTTGCCGGTAATCCCAATGCCGTTTTGCAGCTCAAAGAAATCCTCTTCACCGGTAAAGGCGCCGGTTTCGTCCACCACACCCAGCTTTAACATCACCGCCAAGCTGTCCACAATGCCGCTGCCGCAGATGCCCACAGCCTCACCGCCGCCGATGGTAGAGCAGCGGATCCGGCCATCCTCCACCCAAACACGGTCAATGGCCCCGCCAATGCCGTATACGCCGTGAGTGATGCCGGCTCCCTCAAAGGCGGGACCGGCGGCGGTGGAACAGCAGGTGAGCACCCCCCGGTGCCACAGCGCCATCTCACCGTTTGTGCCCATATCCACCAGCAAAGCGGTTTGATTGCGGTTGCAGATGCCGCTTGCCATCACCGCGGTGGTAATATCCCCGCCCACAAAGGCAGAGATACACCGGGGCAGATAAACCTTGGCCTTGGGGGATACCGGAAGCTCCAAGGCTTTGCTGTCCAGCCATTCACCAAAGAGCCTGTCCGCCTGAAATGGCGCGTGGGAAAGGGTCTTGGGGCTTTGCTCCGCCAGAAGGTAAAGCATGGCTGTGTTTCCGGTCATGACGACAGCGTCCACCAGATCGGGGGAGACGCCATGGCCCGTGCAAAGCTCCCGGATCATCTCCCCAAGGGCGTGGCGGATGCACCGGGATAGCTCCCGCAGCTCGCCGGACAGGGCTTTTTCAATGCGGCTGATGACATCGGCTCCAAAGCTTGTTTGGGGATTCTTGCGGGTGACGGTGTTGATTTCGCCCTCACCATCCAAAAGGCTGGCGCAGATTGTGGTGGTGCCGATGTCAATGGAAATGCCATACCGGGAGAACATGGGGTTTTCCAAAGGCATGGATGCAAGCTCTCCCGCCTCGATCTGCCGGAGCTGGGCGGGGCTGCTCAATTCCACCCGAATATCGCCCTGAACCGCCGTCTGACAGGCCAGACACTTTTCGCCATTGACCCACACCGAGCAGCCCTTGCAGGTCCCTTTGCCGCCACAGGGCATATCAAGATGAGCGCCGTGGCCATTGAGCACCACCGAGAGCAGGGTGCCTCTTTCCACATGAATGACCGCCTGCGCTCCGCCCTGCAGAACCGTTACGACATTTTTTTTCAAAACAAAAACCCTCCAAAGTAGGTGACGGTATTGGGGCCGCTGATGTACTTCATACCGGCAAGCTCCGCCAGTTCCGACACAGCAATACCGTAGGCCTCCAGAGATGCCATGGCCCGATGGGGGAAGGGGCAAGGCCGATGATCCAGCTTTGCGCAGTGTTCACAAACATGGCAGGCTCCCGCCCCCAACCTCAGGGGGCTGCTTAAAAAAGGAGAAAGCTGCTCCGTCAGGGTCTGTGTCAATTTGTTGTGCTCCTTGGCCGCCTCCTCCATCCCTTCGATGTCAAAAGAATCCTCCAGCTGCCCCACCGACTGGAACACAAGGGCGTAATGGTAGCTTTTGGCACGGGCGATCAGCTCGTCAATATCCCCCACATCGGGGGGACACATCCAGCATCTGCCGTATTTTCCGCAGGTGTTTTGTTCACAGGCCGCGCGAAATTCCCTGCGAAAGGGAATGGCATCCACCTTCACGATGGCTGCGTCCACTGCACCGTATTCTGTGGCTATCTTTACCAAAGATTTCAAATCATCCCGTTGAAACAAAGATCTTCCCCCTCTCTACCTGCCATCATATCAAATATCTACTGGATTTTCTTGCGCTTTTGCAATATTTTTTGTAATATTATCATAACGTCAGAAATTTACCAAAACGCTTGCTTTATTACAAGCGACAACAAATCCACATTTGCTACAATATAGGTAACGAGGAGGTTTCTTCCGTGACCGATAGAAGGGAAGACCGGCAGTTTGACCTGAAACTGGCGATAGAATGCGCATCGGCTTATTCCACAGCCACCGGGCTTGGCTGTACGGTTTCGGACACCGGGGGAACGGTGCTGTTCGAAGCCGGTTACGGATGTGCCGGGTGCAAAATATGCGAAGCTTCCGGGCTTGCCAAGGAGGGCTGTATTCGCTCTCAGGCCTACGGCATGACAGAAGCGGAGCGGTTTGGCGGAAAGTACATCTACTTTTGTCCTATGGGGCTTACCTGCTTTGTTTCACCCATTATGGGGCAGCAGGGAAGCGCTGCCAAAATTACAGTGGGCCCCTTCCTTATGGTGGACCGGGACGACTACATTGCCTTTGATCTGGAAGAGCGGCTGGGGCTGGACCGTGAAGGGATGGAAAAGGTTCTGACCTTTACCGACAGGCTGCCCCAGATTCCCGCGGGCAGGGTTAACTCCCTTTCCATCCTGCTGTTTATGGCGGTCGGCTTTATGAACAACGTATCGGCGGCCAACCGCATGCTGGACAGACAGGATTCCGATCAGATTCAGGGACAGATCACAGAATATATCATGGAGCTGAAGGCCAGTGAAAAGCCGCCCCGGTATCCCGTTAAGACGGAGAAGGCTCTTTTGGCCAGCATCGCCGATTCCGACAAGCAGACGGCGCAAAAGCTGCTCAACGAGATTTTAGGATACATCCTCTTTTCCTCGGGAGGCAACTTTTCCGAGATCAAATCCCGGATTTACGAGCTGCTGGCTGTCATTTCCCGGGCGGCGGTGGATGTGGGAGCCTGCGCCGACGAAACCTTCCGCATGAATCACAATTTCTATCAGCAGGCCGCCCACACCGTGAATATTGATGAGCTTTGCACCCTGCTTTCGGGGCTGATGAACCACTATATCGACAGCTTGTTTGCCTTTCAGGATATTAAAAACACGGATGTGATCAACAAAGCGGTGTACTTTATGCGTCAAAACTGCACCCACAAAATTTCACTGGAAGATGTGGCGAAAACGGTTTATCTTTCCCCCACCTACTTCAGCAAGGTGTTCAAGGAGGAAATGGGCCAAAGCTTCAATGGGTATCTCAACAAGCTTCGGATCGAAAAGAGCAAGCGCATGCTTTTGCAGACCGATTTGCAGCTGGTAAACATTGCGGGACTTTCGGGATTTGAGGATCAAAGCTATTTTACCAAGGTGTTCAAGCGGGTGACGGGAGTTTCCCCCAATCGATACCGCAAATCGGGAGGCAGGCTTTCGAATTGATAGAAGGAGGGATTGCAGTGGAAATTTTAAATGAGATTTCCCAGCAGCTTCAAAAAGGAAAGGCCAAAATCGTCAAAGAACTGGTAGAGCAAGCTGTGGCAGAGGGGATTCCGGTAAAATCCATCTTGGACGAAGGGCTGCTAAAGGGGATGGGCATCATTGGAGAAAAATTTAAAAACAACGAGGTATTTGTCCCCGAGGTACTGGTGGCCG
>CALCSA010000474.1 GCA_937894185.1 uncultured Clostridia bacterium
CGCCAGACCGATACCTTTTCCACAGAACTCCAGACCTTTGCCCGGCAGAACAACCAACCCGACCCCTACCGCCGGGAGCAGCGGGCCCGGCTGGTGCCTCCCATGGTGCTGACCCGCAGCGAGTGGGACTATTTCTATGCTTTTGCAGGTTATCGCTACCCTTACTTTTCCCAGAGGTTTCTTGCGTTTTCTGATGATCTTATGTCCATGCTGGTGCGGCGCAGCGGGCGCAAGAACATTCTGGCCAAGGACGCCTATGTCTTTCACTTTGGCAGCGTGACCATGCGGGAGGATGCCGGTGGACAGCTTCTGACCCAAGGGCGGATTGCGTTTTTACACGCCTTTGGGACCGATCCCTGGGGCAAGGGCTTTTGCTTTGATCCGGTTCTGATGGAGGCGCTGCCCTTTGAAGCTACCATGCCGGTTAATATCTTGGGCGTCAACTGCGGCATGGGAAGCAACCCCCTCAAGATAAAGGAGCTCCTCAAAGAGAAGGCCCACAATTTGCAGGTTACCCTTTACAACGCCACACAAGAAGAGCAGTATTGGCCGGATTTGGAACAGCTCTCCCATCAAATTGTGCTGATCACCGACGGAGCTAAGCTCTCGTCGGCATTTTCTCCCACAGTGTTCCAATATATTATAGTAGACCATTGTGTTCTGGAGCCGGAAATTCTGGAGCGAACGGCGGCCCATCTTTTCACCCGGCTAGAGAAAGGTGGGGTCTTGGCTATCCGCCTGCCTCAAGACATCTCTCCCACCACGGTAGGGGAGGGGGCCTCCACGATCACTCAAGCCGGAAGCTGGACCCTGATCCACCGGTGACACAAAGGAGCGTGCCAATGAAAACCGTGATTCTGGCAGGGGGATTGGGCACCCGCATTTCCGAGGAATCCCATCTCAAGCCCAAGCCCATGATCGAAATTGGGGGACAGCCCATCCTCTGGCATATTATGAAGCTATACTCTCATTACGGCCACAACGACTTTATCATCTGCGCCGGATACAAAGCCCACAGCATTAAGCAGTATTTTTTTGACTACTGCCTTCACCGCTCAGACGTTACCTTTGATTTCTCTCGGGAAAACCACATGACCATCTTAAAGAATATAGCCGAACCATGGAAGGTGACGGTGGTGGATACCGGCCTTGCCACCATGACGGGAGGCCGGGTCAAGCGGATTCAGCGGTACATTGGCGATGAGCGCTTTCTCCTCACCTACGGCGACGGAGTCAGCGATGTGGATATAAAGAAGCTGATTTCCTTTCATCAAAGCCACGGCAGGCTGGCTACCCTGACGGCCATTCAGCCGGGGAGCCGGTTCGGAGTGCTGGACATTGACGGCAGTCAACAAATTCGGCAGTTCTCTGAAAAAAGGCAGGAGGACGGCGGCTGGGTCAACGGCGGCTTTATGGTGCTGGAACCCAAGGTGTTCGACTACATCCAAGGGGATGACACTGTGCTGGAGCGGGAGCCTTTGGAGCGTCTGGCAGGGGAGGGGAACCTGAAGGCGTATCTCCACAGCGGCTTTTGGCAGTGTATGGATACCATGCGGGACAAGATGCATCTGGAGGAGCTTTGGAATAAGGGCAGTCCTCCTTGGAAGGTGTGGGAGCAGGAATGAGGGATTTTTCTTTTTACCGGGGCAAAAAAGTGCTGGTAACAGGCCACACCGGATTCAAAGGCTCTTGGCTGTGCCGCATTCTGGCCGATCTGGGGGCGGATGTCACCGGGTATGCCCTAAAGCCTCCTGCCGGGGGCCTCTACTCCCTTCTGGATTTGGACCAAAGAATCTCCTCGGTCATAGGGGATGTGCGGGATTTTTCCTGCCTGCAAGCTGCTTTTAACAAAGCACGGCCTGAGATTGTCCTCCACATGGCGGCCCAGCCTTTGGTGCGCCAGAGCTATGAGGACCCGGTTTCTACCTATGCCGTCAATGTCATGGGGACGGTGCATCTGCTGGAGTGCCTGCGGCAGAGTGACTGTGTCCGCTCCCTTGTTAACGTAACCACCGACAAGGTGTACGAAAACCGGGAGTGGGTGTGGGGCTACCGGGAAACCGACCGCCTCAACGGCTCCGATCCTTACTCCAACAGCAAGTCCTGCTCTGAACTGGTCACCTCCTGCTACGGCACCTCCTTCTTACAGGAGGCCGGGGTGGCGGTTTCCACCGCGCGGGCGGGGAATGTCATCGGCGGGGGAGACTTTTCCCCGGACCGGGTCCTCCCCGACTGCGTTCGCGCCGCCAAAAGCGGAAAGCCTGTTTTTCTGCGCAATCCCCATTCGGTCCGGCCCTACCAGCATGTTTTGGAGCCGCTGTTCGCCTACTTGGAAATTGCCCGGCAGCAGTATCACAACCCTGCATTGGCGGGTCACTACAACGGGGGCCCGGCGCAGGACGGCTGCGTCACAACGGCGGAGCTGGCCGGCCGGTTCTGCGCCTGTTGGGGAGAGGGCATGACGTGGCAGAGCCGGGAGGATCAGGGCCCCCGGGAGTCCAACTTCTTAAAGCTGGACTGTTCCAAGCTGCAAAGCGCACTGAACTGGGCCCCCCGCTGGAACATCGCCCAAGCCGTAGAAAAGACGGTGGAATGGGCCAAGGTTCATCAAAAAGGGGGAGACATTGCCGACTGTATGGGTCGGCAGATGCAAGAATATCTGGAAAGCGGAGGGAAGGCCGGATGAGTTTGGACGCCATGACGGAACTGCAGGCAAGGCAGGAGATTCTGGAGGCTGTGAGGCAGTACGCGATAGCCTACCACAGCCCCAAGGCAAAGCTCCGGGAAGGGGAGCGGATTGCTTATGCGGGGCGGGTCTACGATGAGGATGAAATGGTGCGTCTGGTGGACAGCGCCTTGGACTTCTGGCTGACTGCCGGACGATACACCGACGCCTTGGAGGAAAAGCTGGCTGATTTTTTGAGAGTCAGATACTGTTCCTTTGTCAACTCCGGGTCCTCGGCCAACCTGCTGGCCTTTATGGCCCTGACCTCCCCGCTGCTGGGGGAGCGGGCCATTGCCCGGGGAGACGAGGTGATTACGGTGGCCTGCGGGTTTCCCACCACAGTGGCCCCCATCATCCAGTATGGGGCGGTCCCGGTGTTTGTGGATGTCACCCTGCCCCAATACAACATCGATCTGGAGGCCATGAGGCAGGCGCTTTCCCCCAAGACAAAGGCGGTGATGCTGGCGCACACTCTGGGCAATCCCTTTGCTTTGGACGATGTGGCAACGTTCTGCAAGGACCATCATCTCTGGCTGGTGGAGGACAACTGCGATGCTTTGGGGGCAACATTTTTCATCGATGGGGAGGAGCGGTACACCGGTACCGTGGGAGACATTGGAACCTCCAGCTTTTATCCCCCTCACCACATGACAACAGGGGAGGGGGGCGCAGTTTACACCAATAGTCCCCTGCTGCACAAGATCCTTCGCTCCCTGCGGGATTGGGGCAGGGATTGCGTGTGCCCTTCCGGCCGGGATAACCTGTGCGGCCATCGGTTTGACCGGCAGTACGGGGAGCTTCCCTTGGGATACGACCACAAATACGTCTACTCCCACTTTGGGTACAACCTCAAGGCCACGGACCTTCAGGCCGCCATTGGCTGCGCCCAGTTGGAGAAGCTCCCCGCCTTTATTCAGCGCCGCAACCAGAACTTCCGCCGCCTGTACCAAGGCCTTGCACATCTTTCCAACCAGATCATCCTGCCCCAGTCCTGTCCGGGAGCCGTCCCCAGCTGGTTTGGATTCCCCATTACCTGCAAAGAAAAAGGAAAGCGGGACTCTGTGGTGGCTCATTTGGAGCAGGCGGGAATTCAAACCAGAATGCTCTTTGCCGGAAACATTCTAAAGCACCCCTGCTTTGATTTAATGAGGACGGAAGGCCGCGGCTACCGTGTGGTGGGGAAGCTGCCAAACACTGATGAGATTATGACAAGCACCTTCTGGGTCGGCGTTTACCCCGGACTTTCGGAGCAGCAGTTGGAGTATATGATTGCCACGGTAGAAGAAGCCTTTTCCTGTGGTGCTTGAGGGAGAAGCCATGCAAAACTTTGAATTTGCCAACTCCCCGCTGCTGGGGATTTCTGTTATCACGCCCCTTTACGCCGAGGACGAGAGGGGCTATTTTTTAAAAAGCTACCAGCGGGATGTGTTTGAACAGAACCAAATCCCCTGTGATCTCTTTGAAACCTTTGAGACAGGTTCCCGGCGGGGGGTAGTCCGGGGCTTGCATTTTCAGGACCGGAACCCACAGGCCAAGCTGGTCCGTGCACCTTATGGGGAAGTGTTTGATGTGGCGGTGGACCTGCGGCCCCAATCCCCAACCTTGGGGAAATGGGAGAGCTTTCGCCTTTCGGCCCAAAACAGGCAGATGCTTTTGGTGCCCGCCGGATTTGCCCATGGCTTTTTGGTGCTTTCTGATTTTGCCGTGGTGAGCTACTGCTGCGACGGCCCCTACTCCAAAGAAACCGACAGCGGCATCCTTTGGAGCGACAGGGATCTGGCCATCCCCTGGCCTGTGGAGGACCCCTCGGCCTGTATCGTCTCGGAGCGGGACCAAAAGCTTCAGAGTTTTGCCCAGTATGTCCGGTCGCGAAGGGGGTTCCTATGAAAAAAGCCGTCGTCACAGGGGCTGGGGGGTTCATCGGCCGGGCATTGGTGGAGGAACTGGCTCAAAGCGGCTATCGGGTTTTTGCGGTGCTGCGCCGCCCCCCGCCAAAGTGGGAGTGGAAGGATAAATCGGTGGAGGTAGTTTGCCGCCCCCTTTCCCAAATTGCGGAGCTGGAGCATCTAATCCCGGACCGGGACATTGATTTATTCTTCCATCTCGCTTGGGAGGGCACTGCGGGGGAAGGTCGTGCCAACTCCCGGTTGCAGCTGCAAAACATCCAATGGGCCATAGACTGTGTGGAGGTGGCTGCCAATATGGGATGCTCCCGGGTGGTCTGCTCCGGCAGCATCTGCGAACAAGAAGTGCTGGCCGCCCTCGGAACATCGGGGACGGCCCTCCCCCCCGATTCCCTGTACGGAAGCGCCAAGCTCACCGCACACTGTATGTGCAGCGCCGTTGCGGGCAGCCGGGGGATTCCTTTGCTGTGGCCGGTAATCACCAACGCATACGGCGCAGGGGAAAAGTCCCCCCGGCTGATCAATGGAAGCATCCGCGCCATGCTGCGGGGGGAGCCCCTGCGCTTTACCAAGGCCACCCAGCCTTACGATTTTGTCTACATTACCGATGTGGCAAGGGCCCTGCGCCTGATTGGGGAGCGGGGAAGCCCCTTTTGCGAATACATCATCGGCAGCCCCCGTCCAAAGCCCCTCAAAGAGTTTTTGATGGAGATGCGGGATGTGGTAGCGCCCCATCACGCGCTGGAATTTGGCGCTCTGCCCTTTACCGGACAGGAGCTGCCCCTTTCCGCCTTTGATGGCAGCCGAACCCGGCGGGATACGGGTTGTTGGCCGGAGGTTTCCTTTGCGGAGGGAATCCGCCGCACCGCCCATTGGATTCAAGCGGGAGGGTGATGAAAGACTTACCATACCTACCACAAACGGGCAGAGCAGGAAAAGCCTTCTTGCTTTGCCTGTCCCTTTGCCCGGGGATACCATCACACTGATAATCATTTATCGGCAGCTTTCCGGCGCTTTTTTGCCAACTCGACAAGAAGCCCTTTCATATCACCTTATCTTCCCCTTAACCGGAAGGGGAAGAGGTAAGATTCCACATGTTTACCATATGTTTTCTGTAACTGTTGCTAGAAAACGGTTTCAATGGTAAAATAGAAAGAATCATTATAGTTGAGGTGAGAGGAATGAGTGAACAAAATCAAAATGCCGGACATAGCCCATCCGCTCCGGAAAAGAAAGGCTTTACCGGCAGCGTGGGTTATGTGATGGCCGTGGCAGGTTCCGCGGTGGGTCTGGGAAATATCTGGAGGTTCCCTTACTTGGCCGCAAAGTATGGCGGGGGAACGTTTCTGTTGGTTTACCTGATTCTGCTGGTAACCTTTGGTTATCCCCTGATTATCTCCGAAACCGCTCTGGGCCGCATGACCGGCAAAAGTCCTGTGGGCGCATTTGGCACCTTTGGCAAAGGCCCGCACTTTAAATTTGGCGGTTGGATCAACGCGATTGTACCAATGCTGATTGCCCCATACTACTGTGTCATCGGCGGTTGGGTGATTAAGTATTTGTTTGAATACATCGTCGGCAACTCCCAAGGTGTGATGGAAGATGGCTACTTTGGCAATTTTATCGCGTCACCCATGGGGATGGAAGTTTGCTTTTTGGTGTTTGCCGTCATGGTGATTGCGGTGGTGTTCTGCGGCATTGTCAACGGTGTGGAAAAAACATCGATGGTTATGATGCCCATCCTGCTGGTTTTGGCGGTTGTCATTGCGGTATATTCCATGACCCGCCCCGGTGCCATGGAAGGCGTCAAGTATTTCCTGATCCCCGACTGGAGCCAGTTTTCCCTTCTGACCGTAGGCGCCGCTCTGGGACAGCTGTTCTTTTCCCTTTCCATTGCCATGGGTATTCTGTACACCTACGGCTCCTACATTCAACAGGATGTGGATATTGAAAAAACCACCAAGCAGGTGGCGATCTTCGATACCTCCGTTGCCTTGCTGGCTGGCCTCATGATCATTCCTGCCGTGTTTGCCTTTTCCGGCGGAGATGCCGACGCCCTCAACTCCGGCCCTTCCCTGATGTTTATCACCATTCCTAAGGTGTTTGCCAGCATGGGGATGGGCGGCATTGTAGGCGTTGCCTTCTTCCTGATGGTTCTGTTTGCCGCTCTGACCAGCGCCATCTCCCTGATGGAGACCGGTGTGGCCACCTTTCAGGATCAGACCGGATGGAGCCGCAACAAATGCGGTGTGCTGATGAGCTTCGTTATCCTCGCCGTGGGAACCCTCTGTGCCTTTGGCTTTAACCTGTGGGATTTTATTCAGCCCTTTGGCATGTCGGTGCTGGATTTTTTGGACTTTATCACCAACTCCATTATGATGCCCATTGGTGCCCTGTGTACCTGCCTGCTGATTGTGCGGGTGGTGGGGCGCAAAAAGATTGGAGAAGAGATCAAGGCGTCCTCTCCCTTCCAACTGCAAAAAATGTACAACTTTTCCATTGCCTATCTGGCCCCCATCTGCCTGATTGTGATTCTGCTGCTTTCCGTTGGCAATGTGTTGGGATGGATCACCATCTAACCGCTGCACGGTCATTCGAATGCCGGACATACTTATGACAGCATAAGAAAAGCGCCTTCCGCCGCTGGAACACAGCGATGGAGGGCGCTTGCCATCTGCCGAATCGGCTCTACAGCGGCAGCTTGTAGAAGCCCCCGGCCTCGCAGGTGACCAGAAGCTTTGCCTTGGGGGCAACGGACTGAAACTGGCTGCGGTGGAGGGCGGCCACCGTCTCATCGGCGGAAACTACAACGGTATGGGGGTGAAGGCTCCCAATGGTTTGGGGGGTGAAGTAGACCCGGCCCTTGTCGTTGCGGCCGTGGTGGGAGAGCTTGATCATTCCCACCTGCCGGATGCCATGGCGGCGGCAGCTTTCGGCGACGTGAAGGTCCAGCCCGTCGCCGCAGAGGAGGAGCAGAGCCTCATCGCCCTGTTCCAGCAGCCAGAGGGAGCTGTCCCCGTTGATGGCTTCCCGGCCTTCGTCGGCGATGGCCTGCGCATCCTCGGCGGGCGCTTCCAGAATCCCTTGGTAAGCGCTCCAAACCGGGGAAACCCTGCCCGGTTGGGGAAAGAGGCAGGTCAGGGTGTACGCTCCAAAGACGTACCGCTCCGGCCCGGTAAAGGGATAAGCCGTGTAAAGGCGGCAGGTTTCCTCCAAACGGTGGTAGAGAGCGTTGTAGACCCTTAAATTAGCGACCTGCCTTTGACTGTACAGAGCATCCAGCTGTTCCGCAGACAGGGGGATGGGGGGATAGGGAAGCACCGCCTCTCTGATCGGAAACGTTTGCGATACTTCCGGTAAAAACCCCAGATGGTCCTGATGAATGTGGGTTAAAATCATCAAATCGATTTGGGATACCCCCAGCTCCTTTAAGAAGCAGGGGAGGGGGTTGCGGGGATCTCTTCTGGTTCCCCCGTCCACCACCACGGTGGCCACCTTTTTCCCCGAAGTCAGACGAAGCACCAGACAATCAGCCTTTCCTGCGTTTAAGGCGTAAAACCAGCTCATGGGAAGCCCCTCCCTTCCTGCCTGTATTATAGGATTCCCAAGGAGGCAAGTCAACTGCCGTTTGACGGAAACCCTGCATTGACAACCCCTGTACAATCCCGTATAATAAAAGAAACTGTTAACACAAACGTTTACGGAGATGATGAGAAATGGGTGCTCTGATCGGCATGAACTTTCCGGCGGCGGCAAAGGCGGAGCAGTTGCCACAGGTGCTGCAAGCGGTGGTAGAAAACGGCTTTGACGCGCTGGAGCTCAATCTAGGAACCTTTCCCCTGATTGTAGGCGGCCAGATTCAGCCTGACTATCTGGCTTATTTTCAGGAGCATTTCTCCCGCTTTCCCTTGGCCTATACGGGGCATATGATGTATGATCTCAACTTCCGCACCCGGCGCAACCGGGAAAGGCAGCTGGAAATCCTAATGGCTTCCATCGATGTTTGCGCCCGGCTTGGAATGCGGGTTCTGACGGTGCATTACGAGGAGCGCTCTCCCCGGGAAGAGGAGGAAGCCCTGTTTCTGGAAAGCCAGCGGCTGGCAGCCCGCCACGCCCAACAGCAGGGGGTGACGGTCTGCCTGGAGAACATTGAGGTGGAGCGTTACGAGCATGCTCTGGCCATGGTCAAAGCGGTGGATCATCCCAGCTATCGCATGAATTTGGATTTGGGGCATCTCTATCTTTCCACCCGGTATTTTGGCGGGGATTTTCTCACCGGGGTGAGGGAGTGCGCTCCCTATCTGGGCCATCTCCACGTCAACGACAATATGGGCCGCTTTGATTCCCAGCGGCTGGAGGACTTTTTCGTCTACCGCAACTCCTCTCCCACTCTGCGCATTGCGTTGGGTCAGGGGGACGTGCATCTGCCGCCTTTTTGGGGAAAGGTTCCACTGGCAGAGGCCTTTGAAATCATTGCCGCCAGCGGGTATCGGGGGGTGTTCCTCTGCGAATACGACAACGGGCGGTACGTGCCCTTTCACCGTCAGATTCAGCAGCGGGTGCGTAAAGAAGTGGAGGCGGCCATGGCCTGCTGCGGCCGGGCGGAGCCTCTGGAAGTTTGACCGCAGCAAATCAAGAAGATATTCCCACTCTCCCGCCATCCTTAAAAATGAAGAAACCCTGAATAATTGGCTCAAGGCTTCCCTTGGGCCCCTGATTCGTGGTATAATAACCGCAAAGTGTCTATAATGCGTTCATTTATAAGGCCCACCCCATAGTCGATGGCCAATGATATAGTCTCTGGGCCCATGGTATCACAGCCGAAAGACCGGGGTAGCGCCATATTTGGGTACCCCCGGGAAGCTTGCGTTCAACCGGGACTGCCGCTGCTCATGGGCGGCATCATTAAAATAAAAGAACTAAAGATGCGCCCACTGCTTGGGCGCAAGGGGATAACGGTATGAAAAAGGATGTGCTGATTAGCATCAAAGGGGTTTACAACAGCGAGGACGATCAGGATGTCATCGAGCTGTTTACCACTGGACAGTATTATAAGAAAAACGGCTGCTACTACATCAGCTACGAGGAAAGCGAAGCCACCGGGTTCGAGGGCTCCCGCACCACTCTGAAAGTGGAAAAAGAGGACATGGTGACGTTGGAGCGCTCTGGAACCGCAAACTCCCAGCTGATTGTCCAGCGGGGAGTTCGCCACCAATGCTATTACGATGTGGGCTACGGCGATTTGATGGTGGGGGTACTGGGCAACCGCATCAAATCCAACCTCACCGATGCAGGGGGCAATTTGGAATTCAAGTACTCCCTGGACATCAACTCCATGTATTCCAGCGAGAACGAAATGTACATCAGCATCCGGGAAAGCTAAGGGCTGAACCGCTGCTTTTAACTTGCAACAAACAGAGGAGAGAAAACACACATGACGTCGAACAATCCGGTCCGGGATGCCGCAGCTCAGGTGCGGGAAATGATTCTTGCCGCTCTGGAAGCCGCCATCAAGGCGCAGGAGCTGCCCGAGGCGGAAATCCCGGCTTTTGCGGTGGAAATTCCCGCCGACACCTCCCACGGAGACTTTGCCTCCAATATTGCCATGGCGGGAGCCCGGGCGTTCCGCTGCGCTCCCCCCAAAATTGCCGCGGCTATTTTAAATCATCTTGATTTTAACCATACTTGGTTTACCCGGGCCGAAAGCGCCGGCCCCGGTTTCCTCAACTTCTTCCTCAAGCCCCAGTGGTTTGCCGCTGTGGTGGAGTCCGTCGACACATTGGGAGAAGCCTTTGGCCGCACCGAAACCGGAGGCGGCAAAAAAGTGATGGTGGAGTTTGTTTCCGCCAACCCCACCGGCCCCATGCACATGGGCAACGCCAGAGGAGGCGCCATCGGCGACGCTCTGTCCGCCGCTTTGGACGCCGCCGGCTACGATGTCGCCCGGGAATTCTACATCAACGATGCCGGCAATCAGATCGAAAAGTTTGCCATTTCCCTCAACGTCCGCTACCTTCAGCAGTATGAAGGGGAAGAAGCCCATCCCTTCCCCGAGGACGGCTATCAGGGGGAGGACATCAAGGACCGGGTGAAGGAGTTCGCCGCCATCCACGGAGACAAGTTCCTCCACACCTCCGAGGAGGAACGCAAGCAGGCACTGGTGGATTACGCCCTGCCCAAGAACATCCAAGCCATGAAGGACGATCTTTCCCACTACCGCATCCGTTACGACCGCTGGTTTCAAGAATCCTCCCTGTACGAGAAGGGGCTGGTGGACAAGGTGGTGGGGATTCTATCTGACAAGGGGCTGACCTACGAAAAGGAAGGGGCCCTGTGGTACCGGGCCTCGGAGTTCGGGGCGGAAAAGGACGAGGTGCTGATCCGCGGCAACGGCAACGCCACCTATTTTGCCGCCGATATTGCCTACCACTACGACAAATTTGCCCTGCGGGGCTTTGAGACCGTCATCGATGTGTGGGGAGCCGACCATCACGGCCATGTGGCCCGGCTGAAAGGCGCCATGGACGCCGCCGGCCTTAGTGGCGATAAACTGGATATTGTGCTGATGCAGCTGGTACGGCTGATGAAGGACGGGGAGCCTTACCGGATGAGCAAGCGCAGCGGCCGCTCGGTGACTCTGCGGGATCTTCTGGACG
>CALCSA010000475.1 GCA_937894185.1 uncultured Clostridia bacterium
GGAGCTGCTCACCCTGCCTTCGGGAGCATCGGGGGGGCGAGTGATCCGGGCTCATCCCAGGTTGCTGGATTTGGTGGAGGCGGATTTTGCAGAGGAGCTGCTGGACGTGGACACCCGGGAGGATTTGCAGAACCTATAGTGGAACAACGGTACGAAACCGTTCTCCCATTAAGATGCGGGATGGGTGTAATATTTTAAAAAGGGCAGACAGCAACGAAGCTGTCTGCCCTTTTTATGTGTCGTCTTTTCGCAATATGATTTCCTCCCTGAGGAGAAAAGAGCTTTCGCGCGGAGAGCCGAAAAGAATACTTGCCGCCCTAAATAATGCCGTTCGGTTGGGCGGAGCATGACTTGACATGAAAAGCGGTTTTGCCAGTCTATACTATAGATAATCGTGGAAATTGCTTTTCAATACAATGCCTAAGGGAACATAACGAACTTCTTCATCGGCGGGCTGTCCGGAAAGATGTTCGTACAGCATCCAGACAGCATTTTTGCTCTGCAATTCCGGCGCCTGCCAGATGGTAGCATCTACCGTGCCGTTTTGCAGATAAGGTTCCAGTTCTTCAAAAACGTCACTGCTGATTGCAACGATAGATTGCCCCAAGTTCGTGCGGTCCAATGCATGGCACATGGCCATCACGTTGGAGGCGCTGTTGCAATAGATGCCCACAATATCCGGGTGAGACTGCAGTTCCTGCACCAAGGTATCCTCCAGCGAAAGATTGCCGCATGCATTGCACACATCCAGAATGGCAAGACCGGGGCGATTTTCTATGATGTAGTCGCGAAAACCAAGGGCATTATCACGCAAAAGCTTGAGCTTATGGTTTCCGCTCATGAGGAGAAGACGGCCGGTATCCGGTACCATTTTGGAAAGCAGCTCGGCAGCAAGACGCCCGGTACGCCTGCCCGATGCGCGCACACAGCCCACGCGGCAGGACCCTACCGCATCGGAATCCACCGTTACGACCGGTACGTTCTTTTTCTGCAACTGTTCAAAATAAGGATTGAGGCTTGTGTCGTCCCAACAATAAGTAATGACTCCGTGAATATCGTCCCGCTCCAGAATGCTTTCAAAAATAGGGATCTGGTCGGCGCTTACACGCCCGCAGGGCATTCGTTCCAGTGTGACGTTATAATCAAGCATGAGCTTTTCGGCCACATCGATGCCTTCCCAAATTTTGCGGAAAAATTGGTTGCATTCATGAGGCAAAAGCGGCAGAACAACGGCAATGTTCAGCATGCCACGCTTTAGTCTGGAGGCAGTAGCGTTCACCGAATAGTGAAGATCGTTGGTGATCTTTAGAATTTTCTGGCGCGTTTTTTCGCTGACGCCGGGTTTGCTGTAGATCGCTTTGTGCACCGTCGGGACGGAGACGCCCGCAATAGCAGCAATATCTTTAATGGTAGGCTTTGCGTTTTCCATAACTCCTCCGTGGCCTGTTTTTCTTCCATCGCGGATCTGTTGGACTTCTGTACAATTAACAGTATACAAAATAAGTGAAAAAAAGCAAGTTAAAAAAAGAAAACGTTTAATATTGATATAAAATACTGTAGAAATAATGCACAATAAATAATTAATAAAAATAGTAAAATCAGAAAAATAGTATATGTATTATTGACTTTTTTAAAAAATAAAGTATACTTCATTCCAGTAATGATAAACGTTTTCCAAGACGATTTTACAAAGAATAAACGGTTTTTTTAAAATATATTCTTTGATTATAGAAAAATTACAAATATTATCAATTATAATAAATAAACGTTTACCTAGTTACAGGAGGATTGCAAAATTGAAGTACTTTTCCAAGGCAGATAAACATGCACCAAAGGATGTACCGGGTGCAACGAATTACCCAATCTTCCCCGATGGTTCAGCGCCCTGCCGCGGCTGTAACGCCAGCGTGAACTTTTATCATTGCGGAGAATATCCCGCTCCGGGCGTGCACGACGATAACGAGGGCTTTTATGTTGTCCATGGCAGCGGTATGGCAAAAGTAGGGGAAGAAGAAACCGCCATCAGTGCGGGCAGTTTCTTTTACGCACCTGCAGGGGTACCCCATGCAATTAAAAAAGATGCCCGGTCGTCGGGGCTGGAGGTTATACTGTTTCACTTCCCGGCGTAACGATACGGTAGATTAAGGCGTCAAGCACAGGTGCTGTGCTGTGATGGATAAGGAGGGAAAGCAATGAGGGTAGCAATCGCATGCGAAGCATCTTCGTTTCTTTTAAAAGAAGCGGTTAAAAAGCGTATCGAAGCCTTGGGTTATGAGGTTTTGGATGTCGGTCAGCAAAGAGAGGACGAAAATGCACTCTATTTTGAGGTGGCGCAGAAACTTGCCGAGGCCGTTCAAAGCGGCCAGTGCCAAAAAGGCATTGTCCTTTGCGGTACGGGTGCGGGGGTCAGCATGATCGTCAACAAGTATCGCGGTGTCTATTGCGTGGCCTGCGAGAGCGTATTCACAGCAGAAAAGATTTCCCATATCAACAATGCCAATGTATTGGCTATGGGGTCAAGAGTTGTCAGCTGGGATATGGGGGGCGAAATGGCAGAACAATTTCTTGCGGGAAAATGGTGTGAGGGCTTTGCGGAGCAGCGCCGTCTGAACAACCAAAAAGGTTATGAGGTGTTACAGGGGATTGAAGCCAGGCACTTTAAATAGCGAGCCATGGGAGGGGAGAAGGTATGAAAAAGTTCTTGGAACGCATCAATAAGGCGTTGGATGTTATTTTTAACGTTTTGAGAACATATTCCAAAATCGTTTTGTTGGCTGTGGTTCTAATTGTCAGCGCACAGGTGATCTCGCGGAAATTCTTGCGGCACAGTATTATATGGTCGGAAGAAGTAGCGCTGCTTCTTATGGTTTGGATGGCGTTTATTTCAATGGCCATCGGCGTTGCAAAGAATATTCACATCCGAATCGAAATGTTCTACGATCGGTTTCCCAAGCCCATGCAAAAGGTTGCAACCTGGGTGGGGCATCTGGTGACGCTCTTTGTGGGAGCCGTCTTATTGGTGAACGGGTACCGTCTGGTTATGGCCACGCGGTACTCTACATTGCCGACCACAAAATGGCCCAGCTTTGTTTTGTACTTAATGATTCCAGTGGGTGGTTTCTATATCGTTTACTGTACCATCCTTCATATGTTCTTTCCCGGAGCGGCAAAGCTATTTGAAGATCCCGAGGAAGAGGAGGAAACAGCATGACGACAGTCAGCATTGCCATTTGGTTGCTCGTAGGGGGATTTGTCGCCCTGATTATAATGAAGGTACCCATTCCCATTGCATTGATGACCACCACGGCAATCACCATGATGTATCTTGGGCTTCCCCTGATGACAATGGTGCAGCAGATGGCCAAGTCTATCAACAGCTTTTCTCTGATGGCTGTCCCGTTTTTTATTTTGGCTGGAGAAATTATGGGCATAGGTGGCATTTCGGATAAAATGGTGGATTTCGCCAACGCCATAGTGGGGCGCTTTCGAGGAGGACTTGCCTGTGTAAACTGCCTGGACTCAATGTTCTTTGGCGGAATTTCGGGTTCTGCTGTGGCCGACGTATCCTCTTTGGGCTCCATTGTAATCCCCATGATGGAAAAATCCGGGTATGGCCGCGACTTTTCCATTGCTCTTACGGTAACAACCTCCTGTCAGGGCGTTTTGATTCCGCCCTCCCACAACATGATCTTTTTTGCTCTGGCTGCGGGCGGAGTCTCGGTGGGAAAACTGTTTTTGGGCGGCGCGATTCCAGGCATTATGCTTGGGCTGTTTCTCATGGGCTATAGCCTGCTTATATCGGTTAAGCGCAACTATCCCAAGGGAGAAGCCATGGGGTTAAAGCAAGTGCTTCGCGTTACCAAGGACGCCATGATTGCGCTCTTTACAGCAGTAATCATTATGGGCGGCGTTACACTGGGGTGGTTTACCGCTACAGAGTCGGCAGCCATTGCGTGTCTGTATGCGTTTTTTATTTCCATGTTTGTTTACAAGCGGCTCAAGTGGCGGGATATGCCCCGCATTCTAGGCAATGTGGTATATACCCTGTGCCTTTCCTACAGCTTGATTGCAGCGGCTGGCGCCTTTGGTTATGTACTGGCATTCCTTAAGGTGCCTGCACTGCTGACAAACGCATTGCTGTCCGTCACAGACAATAAAGTGGCGCTGCTTCTGCTGATCAATCTGATGCTTTTGTTACTGGGCTGCATTATGGATATGGCCCCCATCATCTTTATAGTGACGCCGATTCTTCTGCCGGTGATTACCGCACTGGGGATGGACCCTGTTCATTTTGGTGTAATGATGATCTTTAACCTTGCCATTGGCCTGTGCACTCCGCCTGTTGGTTCCGCGTTGTTTGTGGGCTGCGCAGTAGGAAAAAGCACCATTGAGCGCGTTACCAAAGAACTGCTGCCTATGTATGCCGTTATGATTGTATGCCTGCTGTTGGTTACATTTGTGCCTGCGCTTTCTACCTGGCTGCCCAATCTTGTCATGGGCTGATCGCTTTCAATTGGAGAAGGAGTCTTTTACATGAAATCCCATTTTATGCCTGCAGAGACGCTGCGGCGTCTTGAGCCGGAGGATATGGGCCTTACTTATGGCTCGGCACAGCGTATTGAAGTTTCCGGGCCGGTGCGCCTGGAAAGTGGGGAGGAAGAGCTGTGCCTGGTATGCATCGAGGGAGAAGCCTCTTTTGCCTGCCACCAACATACCGGCAGTGCCGTGCTGTGCGATATGCTTTATGTTCCCATCCAAAGCGCCATTGAGCTGGATGGTACCAACGCGGTATTTATGCGCTTTGGTGCACCCTGTACAAAGAAATATGATTTTGCACACATTCCCTTTGCCGAGGTAGATGCCGGCAACCGCCACAAGGTTTACGGGCAGATTGAAAATAGCACCCGGCGGGACGTATGGAACTACATTGATGAAACATTCCCCTCCGGCCGCTTTTTGACCGGTATCTGCTTTGGCCGTGACGGCGGCTGGACCGCTTGGCCGCCCCACGAACATGGTGATAAACGGGAGGAAATTTACGTCTACTTCAATATGGAAGAGGACTTTGGAGTGCAGTGCGTCTACGGCGCCTTTGACGAAAAAGCCAGCGCTTATGTCGTTCAAGATGGTCATCTGGTAGCAATTCCTCGCGGGTATCATCCCAATTGCGGCTGCCCTCACGGGGGAATCCGGTATGTATACTGTATGATTTCTACCAAAGAGGGAGACCGGGAATTTATGGACCTGCAGATACAGGGGATATACGGCGACAAATTGGAGTGAGGGGCGATAAGATGATTAACACTGCGTCCATTATTAACGTCAACTTTTTAAACATGAAAGAAGAACTGGATGAACTGGTTGCGGGCGGCACCACTTTTTTTCACATTGATCTGATGGACGGGCATTATGTGCCCAATCTGTGCCTGCCCATTAAACTGCTAGCCGAACTGAAAGAGGCTTACCCCCAGGTTACGATGGATGTGCATATTATGGTGACCCATCCCGGTGATTATGTCACCCGCCTCAAGGAGGCAGGGGCCGATTACGTCTCCTTTCACACCGACAGCACGCCCTTTGTGCGCCGCGTCATCGATAACATTCGATCGGCGGGGATGAAACCCGGCATTATCATTAATCCCTCTCAGCGGGTCGATCATATCATACCCTTTATCCGGTATGTGGACATGGTAACGCTGATGTCGGTAGAGCCGGGCTTTGCGGGCCAGCCTTTTTTGGAGGGCAGCATGGAGCGCTTGAGGGAAATTGCCCAGCTTCGCCAACAGCATGGGTGTAATTTTATACTTTCGGTGGATGGCGGCATTGATTATGAAAAAGGTCGTATCTGCAAGGAGATTGGTGTGGACGCCATTGTGGGCACCGTTCACAATATTTTTAAACAGCCCAAGGGAATCCGGGAGGCTTGCCTGCGGTTTTCCCGGGAGCTGGGGTAAGTAAAATTGGTTTCCGGTGGAAAGTTTCCACCCAAATATAAACTTATTTAGGAGGTACAAAATGAAAAGGATACTAGCTCTTTCCATGGCGGTAGTGATGCTGCTTTTGCTGCCTGCCTGCGGCGGAAAGTCCAATCCGAGCTCGACGGCTGCACCGTCTTCCGCCAGTCAGGCTGAGCCTGCCAAAAGCGCTCAGCCGGAAAGCAAGACGATAACACTTCGTCTTGCTTCCAACCATACCGAAGATTTCGTAACCTCGCTTGCCTGCATCCGCTTCGCGGAGCTGGTAAAAGAAAAAACCAACGGAGCCATTGAAGTTGAGACATACTTTAACGCCGTGCTGGGGGAAGAAAAGGCCACCATTGAACAGGCACAGTTTGGCGGTATCGATTTAATACGGGTTAACATTTCACCCCTCGCCGAATTTGTGGATGAATACAATGCGATTCTGTTCCCGTATGTCTTTGCTAACCGGGAGCACTATTGGAGAGTAATGGATTCTGAAGAAGTCGGAAAAGCAATGATGCATTCCGAAAAAATGTTGGAGAACAATCTCTATGGCCTGTGCTTCTACGATAATGGTACCCGCAACTTCTTCTTCTCCAAAAACGTAGTGCACACTCCTGCGGATATGAAGGGTCTGGCTGTCCGTGTACAGGAGTCCAATCTGATGCTGGGAATGGTAAAGGCCATGGGCGCAAATCCCACAGCTATGGCGGCAAGCGAACTGTACAGCGCGCTCCAGACAGGGGTTATCAGCGGTGGAGAGAACAACCTGCCTTGGTATCTGTCCATGTCTCTTAACGAAGTTGCGCCGATGATTACCATGGATGAGCACAACCGTTCCGCCGACTTGCTGGTCATCTCCAAAGCTACCATGGAAAAACTGACCGATGAGCAGATGGCGGCCCTTCAAGAGGCTGCGGACGAGTCCAGCCTGTACCAGCGTGAGCTGTGGGAAAAGAGCGAAGCGGATGCACGCCAGCAGTGCCTTGATAAGGGCTGCACGATCACCGATCTGACGGATGAAGAGCGTCAGCTGTTTATGGACGCCGTCCAAGAGCTGAATAAGACTGAGGGCGAGAAATACAGCGAAATTTTTGCAAAGATTGAGGCGCTTAAATAACCAGTTTCTAATGCCACATTCTGAAGCAAAAAAAAGCCTGCCGCGCATTGTGAACAACCCCAAATTGTGCGGACAGTACAAAGAGAGCCCTGAGAGCAGGAAAAGTTAAAACAGGAGTGGCGCCGCGAAAGCGGCGCCACTCCTGTTTTAACTGGACACGCTCATGGTTGTAGGAATATATGTAGTCGCCAGTCATTCGGTCGGCCTCTTTGAAGGATAGCGGTTTACACCGGTAAATGCACCCCGTCTTGAGAATGAAGAAGAAGTTTTCTGCTAACCCCATCACCTTGAGCGTGGGCAAAGCTTTTTTAGCACCAAAGTTCAAACTGGCATTTGTCTGTGGATCAATAGGCGGTTCATTTTTGCCGGGGCCGGAGCAGCAGATAAAAAATCACGCCGCCAACCAGTGCGATATAACTGACCACTCCCCAGGGAATCCCGGCATTTTGCGGGGGAATCTCAACCTGATACACCAGAGGATCGGGCTCCCGGTCCAGATAACGTGGCAGTTCCGGTGGGGCGGATTCTTCAGAGGTGGCGGAAGTGCTGGC